>CP058708.1:4930747-5169514 GCA_013414765.1 Candidatus Accumulibacter cognatus | reverse complement strand
TTGGCTTTGCCGTGCTCTCCTACGATACGCCGGTTGCCCTATTTGGTCTTTTCGTTGCGTATGCTCTCTCGGGGTACGTCCTGGCGCTGATGCAACTGCTCCGGCGCAAGTCATCGCCGCCGCCAGTGGCTTAGCTCGGCATCGCTCGTCTTACGACGCGAAGCATCTCGCAATTTCGGTCGGTGACCCAGCCAGGGTAGCCGTTGCAGGGTAGTTCATCCTTATCTCCGGAGTCAGCACATGAAAGAGCACTTGGTAATTTTTGATACCACACTGCGCGACGGCGAACAGAGCCCAGGCGCTTCAATGACCAAGGAAGAGAAGCTGCGCGTCGCGCGCCAGCTTGAGCGCATGCAGGTTGACGTGATCGAGGCAGGTTTTGCGGCAGCTTCACCCGGAGACTTCGATGCCATCCAGTCGATTGCAAAAGTCATCAAGGGGTCAACGATCTGCTCCCTGGCCCGTTCCAACGAGAATGACATCCGTCGTGCCGGCGAGGCGATTGCGCCGGCAGCGCGGGGACGTATTCATACGTTCATCGCTACCAGCCCGATCCACATGGAGAAAAAATTGCGCATGACGCCAGACCAAGTGGTCGAGGCGGCCGTGCGAGCCGTGCACTGGGCGCGCGAATATACGGACGATGTCGAGTTCTCGGCTGAGGACGCAGTGCGTTCGGAGGTCGATTTCCTCTGTCAAGTTTTTGCGGCGGCCATCGACGCGGGCGCTACTACCATCAATGTTCCCGACACCGTTGGCTACAGCGTTCCCTCTGTGTGGGGCGATCTGATGCGCACCCTGATCGAGCGCGTAGCGGGGGCAAACCGGGTGGTGTGGTCTACCCATTGCCATAACGATCTGGGTATGGCGGTCGCCAATTCGCTATCGGCGGTGTTGGCCGGTGCCCGTCAGGTCGAATGTACGATCAACGGCCTGGGGGAGCGGGCAGGCAACGCCTCGCTCGAAGAAGTAGTGATGGCGGTGCGTACCCGCAGTGACCTGTTTCCGGTACAAACGCGTATCGATACCACGCAAATCGTTCCTGCATCAAAGTTAGTCTCTCAGATTACAGGCTATCCGGTGCAGCCCAACAAGGCCGTCGTTGGCGCCAACGCGTTTGCGCACGAATCCGGAATTCACCAGGATGGCGTTCTCAAACATCGCGAGACCTACGAAATCATGCGTGCCGAGGACGTAGGCTGGGCTCAGAACAAGCTGGTGCTTGGCAAGCACTCGGGACGCAATGCTTTCAAGTCCCGCCTGTTGGAGCTGGGTGTCGTTCTTGACGGGGAGGAGGCGCTGAATGTCGCTTTTGCCAGGTTCAAGGAACTGGCCGACAAAAAGCACGAAATTTTCGACGAAGACCTGCAGGCACTGGTTTCGGATGAAGACCCGACGCTTGATGGCGAATATTATAAGTTGGTATATTCACGGGTTTGTTCGGAAACCGGCGAAACGCCCGCAGCGGATGTCACCCTGACGGTCGGTGGTGTCGAGAAGAAGGCATCGGGGATGGGCAGCGGTCCAGTCGACGCCGCATTCAAGGCGATCGAATCGATCGCTAGCAGCGGCGCAGAATTGCTGCTTTATTCGGTCAATGCGATTACCACGGGTACCGACGCACAGGGCGAGGTCACCGTTCGTTTGGCAAAGGCAGGCCGCATTGTCAATGGCAATGGTGCCGATACCGACATCGTCATTGCTTCGGCGAAGGCCTATCTCAATGCCTTGAACAAACTGCAGTGTCCCGATCGGTTGGACCCGCAGGGCGACGTCTGACGGCCAGCGTGGGGCGGGCGTGGTTCAGCGTGCCGAGGGGCGGGTCAGTCTGGCACAGGCAACGCTGGCGCCAAAGAAGATCAGCGCCAGGATGACTTCGGCAATCGCCAGCCACTGCCCGGTACCCTGTTCGGTGGTGGCGCGCACGATGCCCTCAGTAAAATAGAGCAGGATCAGCATTGATGCCCACTGGTATGTGTAGCGGCGACCGTGCAGTATACCGAACAGCGGCGCTAGCAGCGGCAGGCACTTCAGGGCTAGCCAGGAACCGCCAGGCTGGACCGGTGCGAGGCGCAACTCCCATGCGAGACACAAAAAAATCAGTGCAATCAGGCTGCTGCATGCCATCAGGTAGAGACCGCGGCGCATCAGGTGTCAAGCTTCAGGGCGATGGTCGCGAGTCTTCGCCCCTGCGCGAAAGCGAGACGCCGTTCTTCATCACTGAGTGTCGGGTTGCCTTCACCACCAGCGACATGGCTGGCGCCATAAGGAGTCCCGCCACTGCGGGTGGTGGAAAGTGCCATCTCGGTATAAGGCAGGCCGATAAGCAGCATGCCGTGATGAAGGAGCGGCAACATCATCGACAGCAGCGTACTCTCCTGTCCGCCATGCTGACTGGCGGTAGAGGTGAACACGCAGGCTGGTTTTCCGGCCAGTGTTCCGGCAGACCATTCGGCCGCGGTACTGTCCCAAAAGTACTTCATTGGTGCAGCCATGTTCCCGAAGCGGGTTGGGCTGCCGAGCGCCAGCCCAATGCATTCCGTAAGATCGGCAGCTTCGACATAGGGCGCGCCGGCAGCAGGCACTGCCGGCGCGCTGGAGCTGCACTCCGACGAGACCTTGGGGACGGTGCGCAGACGCGCCGTTGCGCGCCCGGTTGACTCGATGCCGCGGGCAATCTGCTGAGCAATGGCGCGCACTGAACCGCGATGGCTGTAGTAAAGAACGAGAATCTCAGACATCACTCTATTTTATAACCACCTTATGTTTCTCTCTCATTTTCCTTGGCATCGTTTTGCGGCGCGCGTCCTGCATCGCTTTGTCGAGGAGAACTTCGATCAGATCAGCGCCAGTCTTGCCTTTACCACGCTGCTTTCATTGGTGCCGCTGGTCGCGGTTGTCCTGAGCATTGTCGCGCTTGTTCCCTTTTTCCCGAGCATGGTTGAGCAGCTGGAGCTTTCTCTGGCCCGCAGCCTGCTGCCGGAGCGCGGCGCCGGGATGATCATCGCTTACATCCTCGAGTTTTCCCAGAAGGCAGCCGAGGTCACTGCGATTGGTTCGCTGGCTTTGGTGGCGACTGTCCTGATGCTGTTGCTGACCATTGAGCGCGCCTTCAATCACGTCTGGTCGGTGCGGGAGACGCGCCCCTGGTGGCGGCGCCTGCGTTTGTTTGCCGCCTTGGTTGCCTTGTGGCCGGTGGTGATTGGTGGCGTGCTGCTGGCCACCTCTTATGCCGTCACCACTTCGCTTGGCGTTTTGGACGAGCTGCCGTGGGTCAGACAAATCCTGTTCAAGGCACTGGGGTTGGTGATTGCAAGCTTGTTTCTTGGCGGGCTTTACCATGTACTTCCCAATACTCGGGTGGCGACGCGCGACGCAGCATGGGCCGGTTTACTTGCCGCGCTGGGCTTCCTGCTGCTGCAAAAGGGATTCGAGCTGTACCTATCAAACTTTCCAACCTACACTGCTGTCTACGGTACCTTTGCGACGCTACCAATGTTCCTCTTGTGGCTCTATCTGTCGTGGGCGGTGGTGCTGCTGGGTGCGCTGGTTGCGGCAACCCTGCCCGAGTTCAGGGATACTGGAAATCGTCATTTGCCTCCCTAACGGCCAAGACTTTGCCAGGTATCCCCCGATCACAGAAGTCATGACCGTTTCCTTCCTTGCATGTTGCATTCCGGCGTACCCGCCTGAATCGCTCGATGGGCCCGTAGCAGTGCTCCGCAAAACCCCGCCTTTGCTCTGGCAAGTGGGGGAAGGGTAGCCGTGAGTCACTGACGCGACTTTCACATTAAAACGGGTTTTGTACAGATTCGATCGACATGATCTCGACGCTGCCGGTTTGTTCTTCAATGCCGGTCCTGCTGACTTCACGCACACTGATGTTGTTGCCCTCGATCAGCAGAAGCAGTTTATCGCGCTCCTTCGGCAAGGCTCCCGTGGCGACCACTAGCGACTGACCAGAACGAAGCTTCGGGATTTCCGGCAGAATAAGTACTCGCAGATACTCGGTGCCCGTGTCATGGGAAGGCTGGGCGAGAATGGCCGGGACTGCCTTGGGCGCGAGAATCTGCAAACCGAGTTCAAGATGCTCGGGGTTCTCCGACAAAGCCCAGCGGACCAGGCAGATCTGCCAGTTCTGGTCAAAGTCTGTGCGAATCGCGACCACATTCCCAACCGATAATACCCCGGTGTTGCCGGTGACATGCATCACGGCATAGCCCTCGGGACTTTCATTGGTCACCATCCATGTCGATACGTTGACACTTGCCGGATCTTCTTTCTTGCCGATATGCCACAGTCCATCAATGCCTGTACCGAGGAGTGCGCGGTGGTTCTGTCTGCGGCGAATATAGCGGCGTTTTCCCAGGTCGCTCCAGCGAGTTGCGAGGCGACCAAGAACACCGCGTCCGGCTGACGTGCCTGCAAAGTCCGGCAGGTTCAGTTCTGATGCAGAGGTACCCGCATCGAGTTGGGCGATTTGAGCCCTGAGCAGCAAGCACAGGCGCACGCACGAAAAACATTCAAGCGGAGCTGCTGGTCGAGAGAGGTTGCGTAAGGCAGAACATGCGGCTACGTCGCGCGCGGGATCAATCCAGAAAGTTGCCGGAGTAGCGGACACAGCCGTGGAGATCGGTTCAACCTGGTCGGCAAAGCGTTCAAAGTAGTCAGCAAGGAACAGGACTTCCTGTGGCGTTAGTGACGCGGGCTGAGCACAGCCGAGCAGGACTGCCGAATAGTAGACATCCTGCAGCTTGCGTGAGGCGCCTCTCGGGACTGCTGTATCCACCTGCAGACGTCGCACCCTTGCATAGGTCTGATGCAGTTGTTGCCAGGAGCCGGTGGGGGCTGGACAGGCAATCAAGTGACTAATCAATAGCTGTTGTGAAAGGGCTTGCAGACTCCGCCAAAGTGCCAGTTCAGGTGGCCGGGCAAGGAAGGGTTCTTCCAGCAGTGCCAGCATATCGTCAGCGAGCATTTGCAGAAGGTTCAGAACGCCATTGACGATGCGGCGTGTCTTGCGTGGTACAGGGAGCACCAGGTCACGGGTGAGCGACGGGAGCAGGCGGGTGATGACCGTCATGCCGCGTTTGTACAGGCGGTCAAGCGCATGAGCGCGTTGTACAGGTGTGACTCTGACCTCGCGTAAGGCCTGCAGATGGGATCGCAACATCGGCAGTTCGTCGACAGGCTGCGGTGCCGCTGGCGACGTGAGCCACTGGAGAATGCTTCGTATGTCGATCTGATGCACGGCATTGCGAACTGTGCCAGAAGTGTTAAAAGCAGTTTCGGTCATCAGCAATCTGCCAAAGGAGTTGGAGTTTGCATCATTGATGCTGTCAGCCTTGTCATGGCCCGCTCTGTAGAGGCACAGGGCAGCTACCGCGAAGCTCCAAAGCATCTCATAAAATCAGTATCTTGTGTCACCACGGTGGTTACGCGGATTATACTTGCGAGTACAAACTGGTGGGCAAGCGAAGTTTCTGTTGCCGTGGATTCCGGCACCTGGCGGATATCTGTCCTCGTGATCGCGAGACGCCGCCAATCTACGCATCTATTCTTGCTTTCTTGCTATAATTCCATCTTTTTCCTGGATTTGGAAGAGATTGACATGGTTGTTATTCGCCTAGCCCGTGGTGGTGCCAAAAAGCGCCCCTTTTACAATATGGTGGTCGCTGATTCGCGCGCTCGCCGCGATGGTCGCTTCATCGAGCGCATCGGTTTCTACAACCCGCAGGCTGCAGGCAATGAGCAGGGACTGCATATTGCGACTGATCGCCTCAGTTACTGGCAGCAGCAGGGTGCCCAGGCTTCTCCGACAGTTGCTCGCCTGCTCAAGCAATCGATCAAGGTGGCAGCAGCCTGAACCCTGGCTGTTCTTGCGTGTTCGATACGAGCGGAGTGCTTGCCCAGGAATCCCCGCCTGCCGACATCATTGTCCTCGGCAAGATTGTCTCTGCCTGCGGGCTGCAGGGCAGGATGCGCGTGCACCCGTTTGCCGACGATCCGCTGAGCTGGTCGCGACTGACTCACTGGTGGGTTGGTCGGGAGGAAGATGCACTCAATCTGTGGCGCCAGACTAAACTGCTCAGTTGCCAGCTTCGCAACGGTCTGCTGCTTGCCAAGCTCGCATGCGTGGCTGATCGTACCGCCGCTGAAGCAATCAGCGGTGCTCTGGTGGGCGTACCACGCGCAGCCTTGCCGCCGACGGCAACCGACGAATACTATTGGGCCGACCTCATCGGGCTGTCCGTACGTAATACTCGCGATCAATCGCTGGGTCGGATTCTCGGTTTGATCGAAACGCCGGCCAACACCGTGCTGCGGGTTGGAGATGGCGAGAGTGGCGAAAGACTTTTGCCTTTCGTGGCTGCAATCGTGCTGGATGTGGACATCTCCGGGCGATGGGTTCGCGTTGACTGGGAAAAGGATTGGTGATTCCATCAGAGGTGAGGTCGTTGATTGTTGATGTCGTGACCTTGTTTCCCGAAATGTTTGCCGTGCTCACGCAGTCAGGGGTGACGCGCAGGGCGCTGGAAACCGGGCGCTGGAGCCTGGGCTTGTGGAATCCGCGTGATTTCACTTGCGACCGGCACCGTAGCGTTGATGATCGTCCGTATGGTGGCGGACCGGGGATGGTAATGATGCCAGCGCCCATGGAAGCGGCCATCGAGGCGGCACGTGCGCGGCAGCAGGTGCTGGGTGTGCCTGCCAGCCGCGTCATCTGCCTGTCGCCGCAGGGCGCGCTGTTGACTCATGCGCGGGTGCTGCGAATGGCACAGGCCGGTGAAGGACTGCTGTTGGTTTGCGGGCGCTATGAAGGAATTGACGAACGGGTCATCGCGCGCTGTGTTGACGAGGAAATTTCCATCGGAGATTTCGTCCTCTCGGGGGGTGAAATCCCGGCGATGGTGCTGCTGGACGCAGTCGTCAGGCAGTTGCCGGGGGTACTGAACGACGCCGAGTCGGCACAACAGGATTCGTTTGTGGAGGGCTTGCTGGATTGCCCGCACTATACGCGGCCGGAGGAATACGCCGGGCTGCGGGTGCCGGAGGTGCTGCTCTCTGGGCACCACGAGGAAATACGACGATGGCGCCTACAACAGGCGCTGGGTCGGACGTGGCAGCGACGTCCCGAGTTGTTGGCGGGGCGCACGTTGTCAAAATCGGAAACGCAACTCCTGGTGAAGTTTCAGGAGCAATGCGGTCAGGACAATAAGTAATTTGCTGGCATGGAGTTCAACAATGAATCTGATCGAGCAACTTGAGCAGGAAGAAATCGCCCGTCTGGGCAAGGTCATACCGCCGTTTGCACCAGGCGACACAGTCGTCGTCCAGGTGAAGGTGAAGGAAGGGGCTCGCGAGCGCCTGCAGGCTTACGAAGGCGTGGTGATCGCCAAGCGCAACCGCGGCCTCAATTCCAGTTTCATCGTCCGCAAGGTCTCGTCCGGCGAGGGTGTCGAACGTACCTTTCAGACCTATTCGCCGCTGGTAGCGGCGATTGAAGTGAAACGTCGCGGTGACGTACGGCGTGCCAAGCTCTACTATCTGCGCGAGCGTTCAGGCAAGTCGGCGCGGATCAAGGAAAAACTGGTCCGTCGGCAGCGCTGAACCCCGACCATTCGGCTGAAACGCGACCAAGTCGGGAGAAACTTGGTCGCGATTTTCGGGGACAGCCTCAAGCGGGAGCCGGAGGAGTCCGCTTGTCGTTTCCGATCAGCGCATAAGCCGAGTGATTGTGGATTGATTCGAAGTTTTCGGACTCGATCACGTAGGCATCGATACGTCGCTCGGCATTGAGACGTGCCGCCACATCGCGCACCATATCTTCGACGAACTTCGGATTGTCGTAGGCTCGCTCGGTGACGTATTTTTCGTCAGGGCGTTTGAGAAGGCCATACAGATCACAGGAGGCCTCCGCTTCGACGAAGCGAACCAGTTCTTCGATCCACAGATGATCGTTGATCCGGACGGTGACGGTGACATGGGAGCGCTGGTTGTGAGCGCCTCGCTCGGAAATCTGTTTTGAACACGGGCAGAGGCTGGCAACGGGAACAGTGACCTTGATAGTAGACTCGATGCGGCCGTGGCAGATCTCGCCAATCAGCGTCACGTCGTAATCCATCAGGCTCTGTACTTCGGATACCGGCGCCGTCTTGTTGATGAAGTACGGAAAGCTCATTTCGATATGACCGGTTTCGGCTTCCAGCCGGTTGACCATTTCACGCAGCATGGCCGGGAAATTCTCGACCGAAATTTCACGTTCGTGGCTGTTGAGAATTTCCACGAAACGTGACATGTGGGTGCCCTTGAAGTTGTGCGGCAGGCCGACATACATGTTGAAGATGGCGATCGTATGCTGGATGCCGCCAGATTTGTCGAGTACCTTGACCGGGTGACGGATGGCCTTGATTCCCACTTTGTTGATAGCGATCTGTCGTGTATCTGTCGAGCCCTGGACGTCGACCATGACGGCAGGGCTGCGCGAGGTTTCGGGTGCGTTCATTGCTGCTCCAGGTAGTTATTTTTGGGTGGCGGCATCGATTCGCCCGAATCCGCCACGCTGCTGTTTTGGCGTGCGCGTACTGCACGGACAATTCCTTCGCGGTCCAGTCCGATTTCGGTCAGCAGCAGTGCTTGATCTCCGTGTTCGATGAAATGGTCGGGGATTCCCAGCCTCAACAGGCGAGCCGAACTGGCGATGTCTTCGAGGACCCGTTCGACCTCGGTGCCTGCACCACCAATCACGGCATTCTCTTCGACGCTGACCAGCAGAGAATGTTCCGCAGCCAGCGCAATGATCAGCTCGCGGTCGATCGGTTTGACAAAGCGCATGTTGGCGACGCTGGCATCGAGCTCTTCGGCGGCAGCGAGAGCCGGCGTCAGCATGCTGCCAAAGGCGAGCAGCGCAACTCCGCTACCGCGACGGCGGATTTCGCCCTTGCCCACCGGTAGTCCGACGAGTTCCTGGTCGATGGCCACGCCGGTACCGCTGCCGCGCGGGTAGCGAACTGCACTGGGACCGTCGAGGCGGTAGGCGGTGGTCAGCATCTTGCGACACTCGTTCTCGTCGGACGGAGTCATCACCACCATATTGGGAATACAGCTCAGGAACGAGAGGTCGAAAGCGCCATGGTGGGTGGGGCCATCGGCGCCGACCAGGCCGCCGCGGTCAAGTGCGAAGACCACCGGTAGATTCTGTAGCGCCACATCATGTACCAGTTGATCGTAGCCGCGCTGCAGGAAGGTCGAGTAGATCGCCAGTACCGGCCGCAACCCCTCGCAAGCCAGGCCGGCAGCAAAGGTGACGGCATGCTGCTCGGCAATCCCAACATCATAATAGCGATCCGGGTAGCGTTGGCTGAAGCGCAGCAGGCCGGATCCTTCGCGCATGGCAGGGGTGATGCCGACGAGTTTCGGGTCAGCCGCCGCCATGTCGCAGAGCCAGTCGCCAAAAATCTGTGTGTAACTGGGCTTGGCCCCGCTCGGACTGCCGGCGATGCCGACCTCGGGCTGAAACTTCGAGACCCCGTGGTAGAGAATCGGGTCAACCTCTGCCAGCTTGTAACCCTGCCCCTTCTTGGTGATCACATGCAGGAACTGCGGTCCCTTCAGATTTTTCAGGTTCTGCAGGGTAGGGACCAGCGATTCAAGGTCGTGGCCGTCGATCGGGCCAATATAGTTGAATCCCATTTCCTCGAACAGGGTCCCAGGAGTCAGCATGCCCTTGACGTGCTCCTCGGCGCGTTTGGCGAATTCCCGCAGCGAGGGCGAAAAGTCGAGAATCTTCTCGCCTGCCTTGCGCGCGGCATTGAAGCTGCCCCCGGAGAAGAGCCGCGCCAGGTAGCGGTTGAGGGCACCCACCGCAGGTGATATCGACATGTCGTTATCGTTGAGCACGACGAGCATGTCGGCGTCCGCCACGCCGGCATTGTTCAATGCTTCAAAAGCCTGGCCGGCGGACATTGCACCATCACCGATGATCGCCACGACCTTGCGCGGCTCGCCCTTGATCTTGGCGGCCAGCGCCATGCCGAGCGCAGCCGAGATCGAGGTGGATGAATGACCGACGCCGAAAGTGTCGTATCTGCTTTCGCTGCGCTTCGGAAAACCCGAAATGCCGCCGTGCATCCGCAGCCTGGCCATGCCGGTGCGCCGACCGGTGAGCACCTTGTGCGGGTAAGTCTGGTGACCAACGTCCCACACCAGGCGATCGTGCGGGGTGTCGAAAACATGGTGCAGGGCGACCGTGAGTTCGACCGTGCCGAGGTTCGAAGAAAGATGCCCGCCGGTCTTGGCTACCGATTCCACTAGGAAGCTGCGCAACTCGTTGGCGAGTTGCGGCAGTTGCTTGCGCTCAAGTTTGCGCACCTGTGCAGGATCGCAGATGGTGTCGAGTAGAGGGTAACGAGTCATGGGTCATCCTGCTGAAGCGCGCGGTGGCGGCCAGAAGTGGGTCTTAGAACTTGCGCTGAGTGATGAAATCGGTCAGTTCAACCAGCCGCCGAGCGCGCACATCGAAAATGACAAGGGTTTCGATTGCCTGTTCCCTGAGATCGGCAGAAAATTTACGTGCGCGGTCGAGTCCCAGCAGGGTGACATATGTTGGTTTTTCGGCGGCTGCATCCTTGCCCGCCGTCTTGCCCAGCGTCGCCGTGCTGGCCGTGCAGTCGAGGATGTCGTCGACGACCTGGAACAGCAAGCCGGCGCGCTTGGCAAAGCGATCCAGCGAAACACGTTCAGCAACCGTCAGTGCCTTGCCGCACAGTCCACCGAGCAGCACGGCGGCACGAATCAGGGCACCCGTCTTGAGCGCATGCATCAATTCGAGTTCGGGTTGATTGAGTCGCTTGCCGACTGCCTCGAGGTCGATCGATTGCCCGCCAGCCATGCCACAGGAACCGCTGGCGCGCGCCAGCAGGTGCAGCATTTCCAGTTGCCGACGGGGGTCACCAAAATCCTCGCGCGCCAACAGTTCGAAAGCTAGTGACTGCAGGCTGTCGCCAACCAGCAGAGCGGTTGCCTGGTCGTACTCGACATGGCAGGTCGGTCGGCCGCGCCGCAGCACGTCATCGTCCATGCACGGCAGGTCGTCATGCACCAGCGAGTAGCTATGGATCAGCTCGACGGCGCAGGCGGCGATTGCCAATTGCTCTGTCGCAGCGTCGGTCAATTCGCCGGCAGCGAACACCAGCAATGGGCGCACCCGCTTGCCGCCATTCAGGGTAGCGTAGCGCATGGCTTGGTGCAAACGGCCTGGAATGGCCTCGCTGGGTGGCATGCAGTGGGCAAGCGTTGCTTCCAGTCGATCCTGGACACTGAACATCCAGTCCGGAAAGGACAGCCGGTGGGGATTGGCAGGCTGTAAGGAAAGTGTGCTCATCGCGCCTCTCCGCCTTCCGATTTGAAATCGCGCAGCGTGCCATTCTCGAGAATCTGGATCTGGCGTTCGGCATCGCTGAGTTGTTGCTGGCAGTGCTGGAGCAGCTCACTACCGCGTCGATATGCAGCCAGCGATTCTTCGAGCGGCAGGCGGCCTCCCTCCATATTCTGAACGATCTGTTCGAGTTCGGCGAGTGCTGCTTCGAATTTCAGTTCACCAACAGCTGCGCCCACCTTGCCGGAGGTGGCATTGTCTGCAGGGTGCCCGGAATTTGGTTGTGGCATCGGAAACGCTCGGCTCAAACTGGCGAAAATAGCCTATTAGTGGGCTTCTGGTCAAATGAAAACGATGCCTCCATGCTTCCCGTGAATGATTGACAACGCGATTTTGTCATCTGTCGAGTAAAATTGCAGCTTTATCCCTGCCAAACCAATTCCAATGCGTACTACACGGTTTTTTCTGTCCACGCTCAAAGAAGCCCCCTCTGACGCCGAAGTCATCAGCCACCAGCTGATGCTGCGCGCCGGGATGATCAAACGGCTGGCGGCTGGGATCTATACCTGGATGCCGATCGGGTTGCGCGTGCTGCGCAAGGTCGAGAAGATCATTCGCGAGGAGATGAATGACGCGGGGGCAATCGAGCTGTCGATGCCGGCAGTGCAGCCAGCGGAACTGTGGCAGGAATCCGGGCGCTGGGAGAAATATGGCCCTGAACTGCTGCGCTGCAAGGATCGGCACCAGCGCGATTTCGTCATTGGTCCAACGCACGAAGAGGTAATCACCGATGTCGTGCGCAGAGAGGTGAAGAGCTATCGCCAGTTGCCCGTGCACTTCTACCAGATACAAATCAAGTTTCGCGACGAAATCCGGCCGCGTTTCGGGATCATGCGCGGTCGCGAATTTCTGATGAAGGACGGATACTCGTTCCATAGCAGCTTCGATGACCTGCAGCGCGAATACCGAAACATATTCGACACCTATACGCGGATATTCACTCGTCTCGGACTGAAGTTTCGTGCCGTTGCCGCCGACACTGGTTCGATCGGCGGCACCGGATCGCATGAGTTTCACGTTCTGGCGGATTCCGGCGAGGACGCACTGGCGTATTGTCCGGATTCGGATTTTGCTGCCAACGTCGAGCTGGCCGAGGCCCTGGCTCCGCCGGATGGGCGATCCGCAGCAACTGTCGACCTGCAGAGGGTTGCTACACCAGACCGTATCCGTTGCGAGGATGTCGCCGCATTCCTCGACATTCCGGTGACCAGGACGGTCAAGGCCATCGCCATCATGTTGAATGACGCGGCAGCAGGATCAGCGCGGTTGGCGCTGATCCTACTGCGCGGTGACCACCAGTTGAACGAACTCAAGGCCCAGAAGACCATCGGCGAGTTCCGTTTCGCGCGCGAAGACGAGATTGCCGCAGTGCTCGGCAGTCCGCCTGGCTACATTGGTCCTGTCGGTATTGCCAACATACCGGTATTCGCCGATCGCAGTGTGGCGGTGATGAGCGACTTCGTTTGCGGCGCCAATGCGAAGGGTTTCCATCTTGTCGGCGTCAACTTCGTTCGCGATCTGGACGAGCCGACGCTGGTTGACGATTTCCGGAATGTCGTCGCCGGCGACCGGTCGCCGGATGGCCGGGGTACGCTCGAATTGTGTCGTGGCATTGAAGTGGGGCATATCTTCCAGTTGCGCAGCAAGTACGCCGAGGCACTCAAATGCAGCTTTCTCGACGAAAGTGGTCAGGGCCAGGTCATGGAAATGGGTTGTTACGGCATTGGCGTGACCCGCGTCGTTGGTGCGGCCATCGAACAGGGGCATGATCAACGCGGCATCATCCTCCCGGCGGCGATCGCGCCGTTCCAGGTGTGCATCGTTCCCATGGCTTACGCCAAGAGCGATACGGTACGGGCAGCAGCCGATGCCTTGTACGCCGAACTGATGCACGCCGGTATCGACGTTCTGCTTGACGACCGCAACGAGCGTCCGGGTGTGATGTTCGCCGAAATGGAGCTGGTCGGCATCCCGCACCGTGTGGTGGTCAGTGAACGCGGACTTGCGGCAGGAAAGTTTGAATACAAGGGCCGGGTCGACGCCGAATCACAGATTCTGCCGATGACCGAGATCTGCCAGTTCCTGAAGAACCGTCTGTGCGCTGCATAACGGTACTGTTCGTGCTCCTGTTGCCAATGGCGGTACACGCCGGCGCGCAGAAGTATGAACCCCTTTCGGCGAGTGTGCAGTCGGCTCTGTCTAGAACGGTTTCGGATCGGGCGCCACCAAGGAGCTCGTTTCAGGATGCGATGGAGGCGATCGACTGGCTGACCGAGATGTCACGCCGGCTTGAGAAGCGCATTCCTGACCGTGAAGCCCGTTTCGAATTCCTGCGCTCGGTGCACTACGAGGCGATGCGTGCAGGCCTTGATCCTCAACTGGTGCTGGGTCTGATCCAGGTCGAAAGCGGTTTCAAGAAATATGCGGTATCAAGCGCCGGCGCGCGGGGCTTTATGCAGGTAATGCCATTCTGGATCAAGCTCGTCGGAACCAGCGATGACAACCTCTTTCATTTGCGCACCAATCTTCGTTACGGCTGCACCATCCTTCGCCACTATCTCGACATCGAGCGTGGCGACCTCTACCGCGCGCTGGGCCGTTACAATGGCAGCCTTGGCCAGCCCGCATACCCGAACATGGTACGCATGGCCTGGCAGAATCAATGGTCCTATACGAAGAGCAAGCTGGCACTGCGTTGACCGGGCGGAACCAACCGGTACGCGGCATCATCGCATCCCCGGCAGCATCCCCTTGATACCACGCATCAACTGCGCCATGCCCCCTCTGGAGAACTGCTTCATCATTTTCTGTGCCTGTTCGAATTGTTTGAGCAGACGGTTGACCTCCTGCACCTGAACTCCGGCACCCATGGCAATGCGGCGCTTGCGCGTAGCCTTGAGCAACTCGGGTCGGCTGCGCTCGGCGGGAGTCATCGAATTGATAATGCCTTCGATCCTTGCGACCGCCTTTTCCTCGCTGCCTGCGGGTAGCTGACCGGCTCCCTGTGAGAATTGCGCCGGCAGCTTCTCGATCATCGAAGACAGACCTCCCATCTTGCGCATCTGGCCGATCTGGTCTTTGAAGTCATTGAGATCAAAGCCCTTGCCCGATTTCAGCTTCTTCGCGAACTCAAGCGCCTTTTCTTCGTCGATGCCCTTCTGCGCATCCTCGATCAGCGATAGCACGTCGCCCATACCGAGGATTCGCGACGCCATCCGCTCCGGGTGAAAGGCTTCGAGGCCCGTCAATTTTTCGCCGATCCCGGCAAACTTGATCGGTTGGCCGGTGACGTGCCGAACCGAAAGAGCGGCACCCCCACGCGCGTCGCCATCGAGCTTGGTGAGGATGACGCCAGTCAGCGGTAGTGCATCGCTGAACGCTCGCGCGGTATGGATGGCATCCTGACCGAGCATCGCATCGACCACGAAAAGAGTCTCGATGGGCCTTATGGCGGCGTAAATATCGGCAATTTCCTTCATCATCGCCTCGTCGATTGCCAGCCGACCTGCGGTATCCACGAGCAGGACATCGTGGTAGTGCCGCTTTGCCCAGTCGACCGCCTGGCGTGCGATATCGACCGGCTGGTCGGTCGTCGCCGAAGGAAAGAAATCGGCACCCGCCTGTGACGCAACCGTTTTCAACTGTTCGATTGCCGCCGGGCGGTAGACGTCGCAGGAAACCACGAGCACCTTTTTTCTTTGCGTCTCGCGCAACATCCTGGCGAGTTTGCCGACCGTGGTGGTCTTGCCGGAACCCTGCAGGCCGGCCATCAGAACGATTGCAGGTGGCTGCGTGGCCAGATTCAGCCCTTTATGAGCCTCGCCCATGAGCTGGGTAAGTTCGCGATGAACAACTCCGACCAGTGCCTGTCCCGGGCTCAGAGAGCCGATCACTTCCTCGCCAACCGCCTTTTCCCGAACGGCGGCGATCAGAGCCTTGACCGCGGGCAAAGCGACATCAGCTTCGAGCAAGGCGAGGCGTACCTCACGCAAGGCATCGGCAATGTTGGATTCGGTCAGGCGTGCTTCGCCACGCAAGGTCTTCATGACGCGGGCAAGGCGTTGGGTCAGGTTGTCGAGCATTTGGATTCCAGCTTGGTGTAGACTTCAAGAATGTCAGACATTCTACTTCAGCTTCTGCCGCACGTCCTTGCAGCGCTGCTCTACGCTGCTCTTGGCATTCATTTCTGGCAGACGCGCTGGCGCGAAAGCAAGCAGCCGCGGCTTACCCTGCCGATGCAACCTTGGGAGCGCGCAGCCATCTTCGGCGCTTTGGTGGCGCAGGGCATTGGCCTTTACTCAGGCCTGTTCAGTGCCGGTGGCATGCGCTTCTCATTCAGTTTTGCGCTCTCCCTGATGCTCTGGCTGGCGGTCCTTATCTACTGGCTGGAGAGTTTTCGCGCACGCATGGATGGCCTGCAGCCGATGGTCCTGCCGCTCGCGGCGCTCGCGGCCCTGGCCCCAGCGCTGTTTCCGCAATTGCGTGAGGTGGCCAATGCCAATGCCTGGGGCTTTCAACTTCATTTTCTGACGGCAATGCTCGCCTACAGTCTATTCACGCTGTCCGCACTGCATGCCGTGTTCATGGGTTTCGCCGAACGTAAGCTGCACCAACGGGCGGTCACCAGAAGCCTGAGCAGTTTGCCGCCGATTCTGACCATGGAAGCGCTGTTGTTTCGCATGATTCTCGTCGCCTTCTGCTTGCTCACGGCCGCGCTGGTCAGCGGGGTCATGTTTTCCGAAGCGATATTTGGCAAGGCCATGGTTCTCGATCACAAGACTCTGTTTGCCTTTGCCTCGTGGGGAATCTTTGCTGCCTTGCTGGTCGGGCGTCGCGTTTATGGCTGGCGCGGTCGTGTCGCACTGCGCTGGACTCTGGCAGGATTCATGGTACTGTTCCTTGCGTACATCGGCAGCCGCTTTGTAGCCGAGGTCCTGCTCGGTCGACTATGAATCTGTTGCGTAGGCGATGGCGGAGGAGTTGCGAGAGCTGGCTCTTTCGCCGTTGAAGGCCAGGCGGGCGACCGTCTCTGACCGCTGCTCTGAGAGTATCCGCGAATATTCCTTTCCAAGAGAAACCTGAGGAGCAAGAGCATGGACAAGCCAGCTAACCCGGTGGGATGGTTCGAAATCTACGTTTCCGACATGGCGCGTGCGCGCGTCTTCTATACGACCGTCTTCGGGCGCGAACTGATGGCACTGCCGGAAATCGGAGATGGTGGCGAGATGTACGCCTTTTCCTGGATTGAAAGTGCAGGGGGTGCAGCCGGTGCGTTGGTCCGGAACCCCATGGCCAATCCGGGAAAAGGCGGTACGATGGTGTATTTTTCCTGTCACGATGTCTCGGACGAATCTGCTCGTGCCGTGCAGGCTGGTGGTCGCCTCATCCAGCCGAAGATGCCGATCGGACAGTATGGCCATATTGCCTTGATCGAAGACAGCGAAGGCAACATGATCGGTCTGCATTCACTGCAATAGAGCGGTTTCGCACAACGCGAGCGCAGCCAAAGACTGCGCCTGCTCCGCAGGTATTCTCACCTGACCGTAGCTACGTCGGCGACGGCCTCCCAGCTTGGCATAGAAGCCAACAGCGTCGCCACTATGAAGGGTCAGACAGGTTCAGCGTGGAATGACGCGAGCGTTCTCGCCGCTGCCTTCAACATACACCCGCTGACCCTGGCGAAGGCCCGGATTGTTCGGCTGTGTCACAGAAATCAGCACGCCGTTGGCCACCCGGACAATGATTTGCTGGCCCTGGACAGGCTGTTCGTACTTTTTCTGGACTTCGTTGCCGACGAACGCGCCGCCGATGGTACCGAGCACCATGGCCACATCGCGACCGCTGCCGGCACCAATCAGGCTGCCGATCCCGAGGCCGGCCACGCCGCCGACAATGGCGCCAACCCCCATATGGTGATTGCTCGGCAACTGCACCAGGGTGATCTGTTCGATCACACCGTTACGGATTTCCATGGGCTGGTCCGCCTGCATCCCGGGTCCAACGCAGGCGGTCAGGAACAAGGCGAGGGCGAAGGCTGACAGGAACGACGAGACTTTTTGAAACATGTTGGATTTCCTTAACAGGTTGGCGAGTGGAGAAGAAGGCAGGATGCGGATCGAACTGACCCATGGCATCGCGCAAGAGCAAGATCTCGATCCTGGTCAGCGCAAGGAAGCCTGTACAGACTGGAACTGACGCACCCACGGTCCGTTGACCTGCAGTTCAGGCGGTAGTGCGGCGATGGCAGCGCGTGCCTGAGTGACCGTACTGAACACGCCGAAGAACAGCTGGTAGTCCGTGCGCTGCGCGCGCTCGCTCACGGAAAACGCCAGGGAATCCAGCGCCAGCCGTTTTACGTTGCGGTCGATGAAGCGCGCCATGTCGGCCTGGCTGGGGGAGGTCACCAGTTGCACGGTATACGCCTTGGGGTTTTGTTCGAGTAACCACTGGCTGTCATGCAGTACTCCGGCTCCCACGCCTTGCACTTGCAGCTTCTGCACTGCGGCACGCAGATCGCCGAGGCTTTTCTCCAGATCGGAAACCTGGTTCGCGACCTGGTCAATGCTTGCCTGCTGCCGTGACTCGTGCTCCTGGCGGGCCGTTTCTCGCGCGGAGAGGGCGGCCACCTGGACGCTGACTTCGGTGAGCCTGGCCTGGTTTTGCGCCATCGCCGATTCGCTGCCGGCGGGGGCAAAGGCCGGTAGCCACTTGACCAGAGCGAAGCCCACCACGGTCAGCAAAAGCAGGCCGGCAATCGCCCGATGGGTCCACTTGAACTGGTCGCGAGTGTCACTCTGATGGTCCGCCAGCGCAGTGGCGACCCTGCCGATTTGTTCATCCAGGCGCGCCGTTTCCGATTGCAGGACGCCGACCAGGCTTTGCAAGGTCTGAAACTCGGCATGGTGTTCGCGTTGCAAGGCGCTCAAACCCTCGATCCGCGCCTCGACGATCGCGTGTTGCTTTTCGGCTTGCTCGCGTACTACTTCGATACGGTGCTTGTTGCCGCGTGTCGCGGTATCAAGCAATTGATAGGTGATATCAAACTGATCCAGACGCGCGCGTTGCTCGGCGATGATTCGTTCCTGTGCCTTGAACAGACCGTGTAGAGAACCGAGACTGGTGTCGAGCTGCGCGAGATCCGAACTGATACGTGCGTTTTGGGTCGCAAGCTGCGTGTCCCAGCGCTGCTCCGAGTCGGCCAGCCACGAGCGAGCTTCGCCGCGCAGCGCATCGATGCGTTGTTCCGTGGCGGCGGCATGTCCGGCCAGGGACCGGCCCTGTTGCTGTAAATCTGCGCCGAGCTGATGCACTTGGCTCGAGACCGAGCCGCCGGACTGGCGGATTTCGGCCAACTCCTGGTCGATACGGCGGTTGTTTTCGGCGTAGAGCGCGGTCAGCTCGTCGTAGTCACGTAGCAGACGGTCAAGCTGCGCGTTGATTTCCTTCGGCATCAGGCTGGGGCCGTTGGCCTGATTGAGTTCAAGCAACTGGGCCATCCTCGGTTCGATGGCCGGGGTTTGGGTCGCCAGTGCGTCCAGTGGCTCGGTGGGCACGGTTTCAGGCTGCACATCGTTTGGAAGCACCAATTCTGCGGTTTGGGTCATGGTCGGGCCTCTTTCTAGTGGATTCGCAAGTTTGCGTCTGGGTCGATAACAGCGTGCACAGGCACCTTGTGTCGAACGTCGATGGGTTTCCTCATCCTTTCCTGAATGTTCGGAAAGATGAAAAATCCGACACCATGGGGGAGTATATGTTCCTCCATCAACCATGGTCAATTGTGAAGTGAAACAGTGAAACGGCGGACGCATGGGGCCTGGTCCGGGGGGCAGATGCTGTTGACCTTGTTCGGTACGCGAACGTCGACGGCAGAGCCTGTCTGCCTGGCGTAGTTAGTGATAGAGCAGATGTACTCGGCCAGCATTTCTTGTTCTTGCCGGCGAGGCCTTCTGCTTCCTCACCGAGCGCTTGGAAATCGGCACAATTTAGGGGCCAAACCCCTCTCATCGACGGCAAAAAGACGTTTTCCGATCAGCTCGCCCCGTTGTTTCAGTCATCATGAGGATTTCGGGTATTCGGTAGCGTACAGCCCCTCTCATGGCTACGCAGGTAAAATAGGTGGAAGTCAGGGCGGGGTTGTGCGCCTGCCTCGTCCCTTGTCCAAAAATGTGAGTGGTGCTCATTCAATTATCGATGGGAGTTCCGGCAGGGTTTTCGTATTTTTGCGTCTATCGGTACAAAGCGGTATGGTGATGATCTTTCCCTGGAGGGTCAATTGTCGATGACTAATACCACCTCTCTCACTCTGCTTGACGGGGTCAGGATCGTCACTCCCGACTCGTTGGAACTGATTACTCCGTATGTCTTGCGCGAGCAGCAGGACTGGTTCGAGGATGAAATCAAGTTCCTTCGCCACTTGCTGAAACCAGGTCAGAAGGTTATCGACATTGGTGCCAACTACGGTGTTTATGCCCTGTGCATGGCCAAGGCAGTGGGGTCGACAGGCCATGTTTGGGCCTTTGAGCCAAGCTCCAGCACGGCAAGTCTTCTTGCGGAAGGCATTGCCGCCAACTCTTTCGCGCAGGTGACTCTGGTACAAAGCGCACTCTCGTCTGCGAGTGGTACAGCCCGACTATCGCGGAGCCCACACTCCGAACTGAATGCACTAGTGCATGATCTTTCTGCAACGACCGAGACCGAGACGGTCTCCCTGGTGACGCTTGACGAATGCCTGGAGACTTATTGCTGGCAGGACATCGAGGTCATCAAGATCGACGCCGAGGGCGAGGAGGCCAATATCCTGAAGGGCGGTGAACGCTTCTTCGCGCAGCTGTCACCGCTGGTCCAGTACGAGATCAAGGCGGGACCCGACTTGCACATGCATCTGATAGAAGCCTTTGCGGCACTTGGCTACACTTCCTATCGGCTGGTACCCGGACTCGACCTGTTGGTGCCCTTCGATCCTGAAGCGCAAATCGATGGGTTCCTGCTCAATTTGTTCTGCTGCAAGCCCGACCGCGCCGCACGACTTGCCGCACGCGGTGTTCTGCTTGATTCTGCCGGACTTGAAACTGCGGGAGAGCCGATCAGGGAGCTTCTCGGAATCGATGGCAGTCTAGATGTCCATTACTGGCAGCATGCCATCATCGGATTACCTTACGGTACACAACTCGCGAATGAGTGGGAAGTGACCATGAATTCAGGGGGGAGTGAAGAGGTTGCGCATGCCTTGTCCCTCTATACGCTCAGCCGGGATTCCTCCTTGCCGGCATCGGCGCGTTTTCTTGCGCTGGAAGCCAGTTTCCGCTGCCTCGAGACACTTTGCGGACAGCAGGCTTCGCACCTGCGGCTGGCCAGCCTGGCGCGAGTAGCGAGAGATTACGGCTCAAGATCTCTGGCTGTAAACGCGCTGGCACAACTGTGCACAACGATCCTTCAACAGCAGCAGGTGGACACCAGCGAACCGTTCCTTGCACCGGGTGAACGCTTCGATTCCATCGTACCTGGCGAGGTCATCGGGGACTGGGTATTGGCAGCGGTTCTGGAGGAACTGGAGAGGCTCAGTTCGTTCTCTTCGTTCTACACGGGTGCTTCGGCGTTGCAGCGCCTGCACATCATTCGCGAGTTGGGGTTTGGCAGCAGCGAGATGGCACGCCGTTTGAGCTTGTTACAGGAGCGTCTGGGATTGCCCGCGTAAAATCGCCAATAAAACGCGACGTCCTTGCGAAAAATCGATCACATAGAAGACTATCGGCTGGCATTTGCCGAGCATCATTGCCTCACTGACGGATGTCCCCCATGATTACCTCCCAAAAGGTTGCCCTGATTACCGGCGTGACTGGCCAGGACGGCGCCTATCTGGCTGAATCCCTGCTCGACAAGGGCTACCAAGTGCATGGTATCAAGCGCCGTTCCTCGTTGTTCAATACCGACCGCATCGATCACCTTTATCAGGACCCGCACGAGCCCGGGCGGAGGTTCATTCTCCACCACGGCGACCTCACCGACTCCACCAGTCTGATCCGCATCATCCAGGAGGTGCAACCCGACGAGATCTACAATCTGGCCGCACAAAGCCACGTCGCCGTGAGCTTCGAGGAACCCGAGTATACCGCCAATGCCGATGGCATCGGTGCCCTGCGCATGCTCGAAGCGATTCGCATCCTCGGCTTGGAAAAGAAAAGCCGTTTCTACCAGGCCAGCACCTCGGAGCTCTATGGTCTGGTCCAGGAATCCCCGCAAAAGGAAACCACTCCTTTCTATCCGCGCAGCCCCTACGCCGTCGCCAAGCTCTACGCCTACTGGATCACCGTCAATTACCGCGAGGCCTATGGAATTTATGCCTGCAACGGCATCCTCTTCAACCACGAAAGCCCGGTTCGCGGTGAAACCTTCGTCACCCGCAAGATCACCCGCGCCATCGCCAGGATCGCGCTTGGCCTGCAGGATTGCCTCTATCTTGGCAACCTCGGCGCCCTGCGCGACTGGGGCCACGCCCGCGACTATGTCGAAATGCAGTGGCTGATGTTGCAGCAGGATCATCCTGAAGACTTCGTCATCGCCACGGGTGTGCAATACAGTGTCCGCCAGTTTGTCGAATTCGCCGCAGCCGAACTGGGAATGGGCGTGCTTTTCGAAGGCGAGGGCGTCAATGAGATCGGCATCGTCACCCGGGTGGAGGGCGACAAGGCCAAAGTCAGGCCGGGTACGGTCATCGTCCGGGTGGACCCGCGCTACTTTCGCCCGACGGAAGTCGAGACTCTGCTGGGTGATCCCCGCAAAGCCCGCGAAAAACTCGGCTGGACGCCGACCACCAGCCTGCACGAACTGGTCAAGGAAATGGCACTTGCCGACTACAACTCCGCCAGGCGCGATGCCCTGGTCAAACTGGCCGGTTTCAAGGCCTTCGACCACAACGAATGAACAGACCATGACGCCTGCCCGAATCTACGTCGCCGGCCACTGCGGCATGGTCGGCTCGGCCATTGTTCGCACCCTGCAGCAACGCGGCACAGCGACGCTGATCACTTGCACACACGCTGAACTTGATCTCACCCAGCAGGCCGCCGTGCGCGCCTTCTTTGAAGCGGAAAGACCAGAACAGGTGTACCTTGCCGCTGCCAAAGTCGGCGGCATTCACGCCAACCAGACCTACCCGGCCGAATTCATTTACCAGAACCTGATGATCGAGACCCACATCATTCATGAAGCCTGGCGAGTTGGCGTGCAGAAACTCCTCTTTCTCGGCAGCAGCTGCATCTACCCGCGACTCGCCGCACAGCCGATCCCGGAAGAAGCACTGCTCACCGGTACCCTGGAAGCGACCAACGAACCCTACGCCATCGCCAAGATTGCCGGCATCAAGCTCTGCGAAAGCTACAACCGCCAATACGGCACGGATTACCGCAGCGTGATGCCTACCAACCTCTACGGACCCGGCGATCACTACGACTTGCAGAACAGCCACGTCATCCCGGCGATGATCCGCAAGCTGCACCTCGCCAAGCTTGCCGCCGATCACAACTGGCCTGCGATCCAAGGGGACGAAACCAGAAACGGTCCCATCCCGCAGGACCTCAAGCGCCAGTTGCAAGACATCTGCACTTCGGCCCTGGAGCCTTGCCTGTCCTTCTGGGGAACTGGTACTCCCAGGCGCGAATTCCTCTACGTCGACGACCTGGCCGAGGCGAGCGTGCACATCATGAACCTGGACCAAACCACCTACAAGGCCCACACCCAGCCGATGCTCTCGCACATCAACGTCGGTACTGGCGAGGAAATCAGCATCCGCGAACTGGCCGAAACCGTCGCCCAGGTCGTCGGCTATACCGGCCGCATCGAATTCGACCCGAGTCAACCGGACGGCACACCAAGAAAGCGGATGGATGTCTCGCGTATGCACACCCTGGGCTGTCAAGCCACGCTGGGTCTCGAAGAAGGACTGGGTAAGGCTTATACAGACTTTCTCGCCAGAGAGGCCCGTGCCTGAACGCCTCTGAGAAGGTTCTCCGGTTTTCGCCTGCGAGATTCACGCCAGAGGCCGTTTGCCGCTGAAACCGCTTCCGTGTATACCTTTATCGACGCAGTTTGCCTGCGCAAGTTCGCTAGCTGCGTTGGCTGGGTTTGCTCGACCATGAGTCCCTGAGCGTCATGGTGCGGTTGAAAACCGGCGCGCCTTCCCGCGAGTCGACGCGATCGGCAACGAAATAACCATGGCGTTCAAACTGGAAGCTCTCTTCCGGTCGGGCATGCTGTAGTGCAGGTTCGAGCCAGGCCCGGATGACCCGGATGCTGTCCGGATTAAGGTCGTCGCGGAAGTCTCGTTCGACATCGTCAGGATCGCCCGTACGTCTGGCGCCTGGAGAGGGAACCGCGAACAGCCGATCATAGAGCCGCACTTCGGCAAGAAAGGCCCGGTCGACTGCAACCCAGTGCAGATTGCCCTTGACCTTGTAGTTGTCGGCACCTGGAGTGCCGCTTTTTGAATCGGGCAGGTATTCGCAATGTACGGCGATCAGAGTGCCGTTTTCGTCATGGTCGCAGCCGATGCACCTGAGCACATAGCCGTAGCGCAGCCGAGCGAGATTGCCTGGGTAAAGGCGATGGTAGCCCTTGCTCGGCTGCTCCATGAAGTCTTCGCGCTCGATCCACAGTTCCCGGCCAAAGGGCATTGCGCGCTTGCCCAATTCAGGTTTGAGCGGATGGTTGGGCGCGAAACAGTCTTCACTCTGGTCGGCGGGATAATTGTCGATGATCAGCTTGAGGGGATCGAGAACGGCGACGCGGCGCTCGGTCGACTCGTTCAACACTTCGCGCATGGTGTCTTCGAGTTGCGAGTACTCGATCAGCGAATCAGAGCGCGATGCGCCGAGACGCTCGGCAAACAGGCGAAAACCCGCCGCCGGATATCCGCGGCGGCGCGCGCCAACCAAGGTTGGTAAACGCGGATCGTCCCAGCCGGCGACATGCTGCTCCTCGACGAGCTGAATCAGCTTGCGCTTCGAAAGCACGATGTAGGTCAGGTTAAGGCGCGAGAATTCGATCTGCTGCGGCAGCGGGCGCTGCAGCAGCCCGCCTTCCGCCAGACGCTCGAGCAGCCAATCGTAGAACGGGCGCTGGTCGGCGAATTCGAGTGTGCATATCGAGTGGGTGATGTTCTCCAGTGCGTCTTCGATGGGGTGAGCGTAGGTATACATCGGATAGACGCACCAGCGATCGCCGGTGTTGTGATGGCTGGCGTGGCGAATGCGGTAGATCGCCGGGTCGCGCAGGTTGATGTTCGCTGCCGCCATGTCAATCTTCGCGCGCAGGATATGTGCGCCGTCCGGAAATTCGCCATTCTGCATGCGCCTGAAAAGGTCCAGGTTCTCCTCGACACTGCGCTCGCGAAAAGGCGAGTTGGTCCCCGCTTCAGTGAGCGTGCCGCGACTGCTGCGCATCTCTTCGGCGCTCTGGCTCTCGACATAGGCGTGGCCGCTACGGATCAGGTATTCGGCGAACTCGATCATCCAGTCGAAGTAGTTGGAGGCAAAATAAAGATTGCACTCCGCGTCCGACAGGCCTTCGCAGACCGGGTCTTCCCAGGAATAGCCGAGCCAGCGTACCGAATCGATGATCGAATCCACGTATTCCTGCTCTTCCTTTTCCGGATTGGTATCGTCAAAGCGAAGGTGACAACGACCGCCGAAATCCTGCGCCAAGCCGAAGTTGAGGCAGATCGACTTGGCATGGCCGAAGTGCAGATAGCCATTGGGTTCGGGCGGAAAGCGCGTGCGGATTTGCGCCCTGTCAAGCGGTCCGGCAAGTTGCTGTTCGGCAGGGCCGGGATGACCCGACCATCGGCGTGCTGCGTATTTGCCGGTAGCGAGATCGGCCTCGATGATATTGCGGATGAAATGGGTGCTGGCGAGTGCTGGCGGACTCGCCGCCTGGCTATTGGGCTCCTGGCTCACGATGCAATCCTTAATTCGAGAAGGCTCGCATTTTAACCGGCCAGGGGTTCAACGCAGCGAGAATTCATTCCCTGTTCAGGGACTCGACCCGCCATCGGCGTCTGATACCGGTTGACTGGCATCCCCTGTCGCTGCCACCGGCAATGGTCCAGCCTTTGCAGCCAGAGCGTGGGCTCGGGCCTCGAAAGCAGTGACCATGCTGGCAGCCATCGGCAGGATCAGCATTTCGACGACCGGCCTGAGGAACAACGAGCGGGTCGTGCAGTCGAGCGCGAAGTCGACGTGGCAGTGATCGTCAGCAAGCGGTGAAAATCCCCAGCGGACGTCGAAGCGGCAGAACGAGCGATCGTTGGAAACGATGGTGATGCTACTTGGTCGGGCAAGTTCGGTGCGTGTGTGGAAGCGATGCAGCAACAGCCCCAGGGCCAGGGTCTGTTCGGTTTCGTAAGCCTCGGGATAACGTCGGACGATCCTCGCTGCACGCATCAGCGGCAGGAATTCGGGATATCGTTCGACATCGGCAACGATATCGAACAACCACTCCGGCGGTAGTGCAATGGCGCGGCTCTCACGATGGGTTGCCATGCTCCTCCCGTTTGCTATTGCGGCTGACTGGATACTGGCGGAGCCTTGCCAGTACGATTACCAGAACCACCGTAAGGCTCGGTGCTTTACCTCTACCCTTTCGGACGGCTGAAGCGGGTCAGATTGTTCATCATCTCGACCATCGCCGCTTGGATCTCGTTTTTTGCGCGTTCACGATCGCTGACCGGGTGGTCGTCTTCATCGAGCACTTCGTCGCGAACTGCACCCGCTGCATTCACCGGGAACGAGATCTTGAATTTTTCGCCGAGGTAGGCGATACGGTTCCAGCCAGCCGCAACAGCGTAATCGCGATGGAAGTCAGGCGCCAGCAGATTCTGTCCGAGCGAATAATCAGCTGGCGGATTTCTGACGCCAAGCAAGGGCATCAGCGTTGCCGGGATATCGAGATGGCTGCTGATGCCGCTGATGGTACGTGCCTGCTGACCAGGAATCCACAGGACGCCCGGTGTGCTGGTCTGAAAACGATTGAAGTCGGCAGCGTGCCCCCAGCGCTTGCGTTCCATGAATTCCTCGCCGTGATCGCCAAGAACGATAATGATCGTGTCGTCGAGCAGTTTCCTTTCACGCAGATGCGTGATGACACGCCCGATCAGATGGTCGACATGGTGGGCGGCGTTGATGTAGCGGTTCTTGATCGGCACCATCTGCTGCGCGAAGTCGGCCGACAGATAGTTGAAGTCCTCAAGATACGGGCGAGCAATGACACTCTCGGGCGGAAAAGTGTAATTGGCATGCGTACCCTCGAAAAACATGTAGGTCATGAATGGCCGCGTCTTGTCGCGGGTATCGATGAACCGGAGGATGTCGTCGATGTTCTGCCGGTCACGCTGCCACGGCGGCGGACCATCGGACAGCGCATGCATGTCGGCCGGGTTCATGTTCGCGAAAACCGTCTCCTGAAACGGCGGATAGGTAAAACTCTGGCTGGTATGCAGGCTGAACTGATAGTTCTGTTGCTGCAGCACATCCATCAGCAGAGGCGATCGGCGCGCCGCCTGCATCGGAAACCAATAGTTGCCGTACAGTCCATAGAACATCGAGAAGATGCCCATCTGAGTGGTGTTGCCGCCACTGTAGTGGTTCCCGAGGCGCAGCGCATTTCCGGAAAAATCCCAGAGCTGCGGCATGATTGTGCGGTCCAGCATGTCGTAGCGCAGCGATTCGACGGCCAGCCAGACGATGTTGAGCGGGCGTGCAGGCGGCTCGACGCGTAGCGGGAGGAGCGGATAACTCAGGACGCCGTTCTTGATATGCACTCCGCCGGCACCCTCGGGAGCGCCACTGATGCCCAACCGGGACGCCAACTTGCGAAAGGTGGTCGGAAGGTAAAGCGGGTAGCGCTCACTGGCAAAAAGAATCGGCTGGTAGTTGGCTGCGGCGCTGAAACCATAGGCGACGCGCTCGCCGACCGCGAAGCTGAGGATGGCCAGCAGCACCCAGCCTGCACGCGGGGTCCAGCGAGACGGGCGCGACTGGGCTGCGCGACGCGTCGCCCAGAAGTAAGTTGCCGCCTGCAACGCCAGTAGCGCGATGACCACCAGACTTGCGGTCAGTTCGGTACTGCGACTGGCCCCGAGCGAGGCAATTCCGCCGGGGGTGAACACCAAGTCGAGAACAAAGCCATTGATGTGGAATCCGTACATTCCATAAATTACCCGGTCGGCGAACAGGAGCACGTGAATCATTCCGGTCAGGCCGATCAGCAGCAGTGCCAGAGTGGCCACCCCGACGCGCGTCGCCGGGCGCTGCAACAGCAGCCGGTGCAGCAGGTAGCCCGGAATCAGTGCTGGCAGCAGGTACAGGAAGGTGTAACTGACCGTGGTTGCCAGCGTCCACAGTGCCACCGCGAGCGTGCTGTAGCCCTGATCATTGGTGAAGGCACTGACGTGCAGCAGCACCCACAGTCCAGTCAGGAGAAAAAAGCGCTTGATGCTGTCGCGAGTGGGCAATTGAGGCAGTGGGGTCATCGGCATCCTCCAGCGTAAGCGGCAATTTTAGCGGATAAACATTAAGTTGGGCTGAAGCGATAGAGCCCAGCACACTGTGCAGGAGGCGCCGACAGCCCAAACTCGTCTCCAGTGCAAACAGCGATCTCCAGTACAATGCGCGGATCATGAGCGATCCCCACCTTCAGCACGGCCATGACCACGATCGGCACGGTGAGCATGCGCATCATCATGTGGACACAGGCCCGCGCCTGCTCTGGGCCTTGCTGCTGACGCTCGGCTTTGCCGGGGTCGAGGCAGCGACCGGCTTCTGGTCGGGATCGCTGGCATTGCTGGGTGATGCCGGGCACATGGTCACCGACAGCGCCTCACTCGGACTGGCGGCCTTTGCGGCCTGGCTCGCGCAACGCCCGCCGACGCAACGACACACATACGGCTATGGTCGGGTTGAGACTCTGGCGGCGCTGCTCAATGTCGTTTTCATGGTGCTGGTGGTGGTCGGCATCTCGGTTGCCGCCGTCGGTCGCATTCTCGATCCTGCCGCGGTCAATGGCACTGCGGTCACCCTGGTGGCGGCGTTCGGCCTGGCCCTCAACATCGCCGTCGCCTGGTTGCTGATGCACGGCGAGCAGACGATGAACACGCGCGGCGCCCTGCTGCACGTTCTCGGCGATCTGCTAGGTTCGGTGGCGGCGCTGGTCTCCGGTGCCGTCGTGATGTGGACCGGCTGGACTACCATCGATCCCCTGCTCTCGATCCTGATTTGCGCGCTGATGCTGGCGTCGAGCCTGCGTCTGTTGCGCGAAGTCCTGCAGGCGCTGATGGAAGGCGTGCCGCCGAGCCTGTCGACCGAGCAGATCGGAGGGGTGCTGGCTGGCATCGCGGGTGTTGCCTCGGTGCACGACCTGCATATCTGGACCTTGTCGTCTAAGCGCGTTGCCCTTTCGGCACATCTCGTCGTTGAGTCACTCGAACAATGGCCGACGGTCCTCGCCGCCAGTCGGCATGCGCTGGCCGAGCAGGGCATTGCGCACGTGACGCTGCAGCCGGAACCCTTGACCAATACCGTACGCTGGCTGCCTATCCCCGAGAAACTCCGTCAGCAGAATGCCGGGGCCTCCCGATGAGGGTGGTCGTGCAGCGCGTCACCGCCGCACGGGTGGAAGTCGGAGGAGAAGTCGTTGGCTCGATCGGACCGGGTCTGCTGATCCTGGCCGCTTTCGAGGAGGTCGATGCCAACGCTGATCTGGCCTGGATGTCCGCCAAGCTGGCTCGACTGCGCATCTTCCCCGATGCAGCCGGGGTGATGAACCGCAATGTCATCGACGCCAAGGGTGAGCTTCTCGCAGTCAGCCAGTTCACACTTTTCGCGTCGACCCGGAAAGGCAATCGTCCATCGTGGAGTCGTGCAGCTCGGCCTGAACTCGCGCAAGCGCTGTTTCAAAATTTTGTCGAACAGCTCGAAAGCGCCACCGGGCTGCGCGTGCAAAGCGGCGTTTTCGGTGCCGACATGCGGGTACACCTGATCAATGACGGGCCGGTGACGATCAGCATCGATTCGCGTCGGCCGGAATAGCTCGCGCACTGGCCAAGTAAGAACGGCGCCACTTCTTCAGGTGATCAGATACGGGCATCGTTGGCGTCCCCACGGGGATTCGAACCCCGGTACCTACCGTGAAAGGGTAGTGTCCTGGGCCTCTAGACGATGGGGACCCGGAAAATCTCTTTCGAAATGCTGGTGGAGGTACGCGGGATCGAACCGCGGACCTCTTGCATGCCATGCAAGCGCTCTCCCAGCTGAGCTATACCCCCGCTCGAAAGAAGGCGGAATTATAGGGAGTCGGCCCCCTACTGTAAAGCGCTGCGTCACCCGCGATGGCCAGATGGCCGTAGTGATGGACAGCAGTCTGTTATATCGGCCATAATCACTCGATCCGTCTACCGCATCCGCCATGAAGTTCCTTTTCGACCTTTTCCCAGTCATCCTTTTCTTTATCGCCTACAAGGTTTTCGACATCTACGTCGCAACCGGAGTAGCCATGGCTGCGAGTTTCGCGCAGATTGGCTGGCTATGGTTCAAGGGTCGCAAGATTGACACCATGCTTTGGGTGAGCCTGGTAGTGATCATGGTTTTTGGCGGCATGACCCTGATCCTGCAGGACGAAACCTTCATCAAGTGGAAGCCGACGGTGCTCTACTGGACCTTTGCGGCGACCCTGCTCGGAGGTACGCTGTTCTTCAGGAAGAACCTGATGCGGGCATTGCTCAGCGAGCAGATGGAACTGCCGGAGGTCGCCTGGAGCAAACTCAACTGGTCATGGGTTGGTTTTTTCATTTTCATGGGGATCGCCAACCTTTTCGTGGCGTACAACTTTTCGACAGACGATTGGGTCAACTTCAAACTGTTTGGTGCGACCGGGCTGATGCTGGTTTTTGTGGTCATCCAGGGGTTGATACTGTCGAAGTACATCGAGGAGACTAAATGATGTTCTACGCCATCGTTGGCGAAGACCGTCCGGACTCACTGGCCGACCGTCTCGCTGCCCGGCCGGCGCATATCGAGCGTCTCAAGGCACTGCAGGATGACGGTCGCCTGTTGCTCGCGGGCCCCTTTCCTGCCATCGATTCTCCTGACCCCGGGCCGGCCGGTTTCTCCGGCAGTCTGATCATTGCTGAGTTCGCTTCGCTCGAAGCGGCCAGAACCTGGGCAGACGCAGACCCTTATGTCGCCAGCGGGGTCTACGCGACCGTAACCGTCAAGCCATTCAAGAAAGCCTTGCCGGCGTGACCAACGTGCCCGCCGCTGGTGCTACGGCCAGCGTTGTCACGATCATTCAGCAACGACTCACAGCGCTGGCGCCGATCTGCCTGGAGGTGATCGACGACTCGGCTCGGCACACTGGGCATGCCGGTGCGCAGGGTGGGGGGGGCCACTATCGCTTGCTGATCGTCTCGGATGCTTTCGCAGAGCTCGCCCGTCTGGCGCGTCATCGCTTGGTGCATGCTGCACTTGATGACCTGATGACTATCCGGATTCATGCCTTGAGCATCCAGGCGTTGACCCCCGCAGAATATTCGGCGATGTCCTCGATGACACTTCCTGAGCACACGCGCTTTACTGCTTTACTTTAACCCAACCCAACCGAAGGAAAATCAGACATGCACAAGCTTTCCCGACTTGCCAGCGCGTTGCTGCTCGGTGCGCTTATCTCACTCCCGGCGGCAGCCCAGAAGGCTGCAAGTGGCACCCTTGCCACCGTCAATGGCGTCGCCATTCCTCAGACCATCGCCAACGCCTTTGTCGCCGAACAGAAAGCTCAGGGCGCCCCCGATACTCCCGAGTTGAAGAACGCGGTTCGTGAAGAACTGATCCGTCGTGAGTTGCTGGTCCAGGAAGCGAAGAAGTTGAACCTGGACAAACAACCCGATGTATCGGCGCAAGCCGATCTGGCCAGGCAGGCGATCTTCATCCGTGCTTTCGTTCAGGATTTTGTCAAGAAGCACCCGATCAGCGACCAGGATCTCAAGGCCGCATACGACAAGCTGAAAACCCAAATGGGCAATACCGAGTACAAGCTCCGTCACATCCTGGTTGAACAGGAAGACGAGGCCAAAACCATCATCGCCAATCTGAAGAAGGGTGCCAAGTTCGAAGAGTTGGCCAAGCAGTCCAAGGATCCTGGATCCAAGGACAAAGGCGGCGACCTTGGCTGGAACAGCACGGCCAGTTACGTGAAACCGTTTGGCGATGCTGTTGGCAGTCTGAGCAAGGGCAAGTACACCGAAACCCCGGTCAAGACCGATTTTGGTTATCACGTGATCCTGCTAGAGGACAGCCGTCCGCTGACTGTACCGCCGTTCGACCAGATCAAGCCGCAACTAACGCAGCGCCTGCAACAGGAGCAGATCCAGAAATACGTGAATGATCTGCGTGCCAAGGCAAAAGTCCAGTAGGCTTTCCCTATGGAAGGGCGCCGGAAATCCGGCGCTTCGCCAGACACTATTGAAGCGAGTCAGTCTACCCCGTCCTTCTCTTCATGAAACCGGATCAGATTGCGTCCCGCTTGTTTGGCCTGATACATTTCTGCATCAGCCCGCTTGAGGAGGTCGTCTCGGCTGGCAACATGATCGTGAAACAGCGTCACGCCGATACTTGCCGTGCAATGATGTTCGATTATCGAATCTGTACTTCCTTCGCACCGGATGGTTAGCACGTAGGGTTCCGATAAGCGGATACGAATCTTGTCTGCTACGATCGCGGCTTGCGCACTCGATTCGATTTTATCCACATGCAGATCACTCAGTATCACGACAAACTCATCGCCGCCGAAACGCGCCACGGTGTCTGCCGCGCGAACGCAGGTTTTCAGTCGATTCGCCGCTTCGATCAGAAGTAAATCGCCGACTGCATGGCCATGCCGGTCATTCACTGGCTTGAAGTCGTCGAGATCGATGAACATCAACGCGCCATAACAAGCATTGCGCTTGCTGGCTGCCATGCTCTGCTGCAGACGGTCGTTGAGCAGCAGGCGGTTGGGCAATTGGGTGAGGGCGTCATAGAAAGCCAGATGGTGGATTTGCTCTTCGGCGGCCTTGCGCTCGGTGACGTCATGGGAAACGACGACCACCCGTTTGATGCGGCCTTCATCGTCCCTGATGACCCCACCGCGAGATTCGATCAGGCGGATGCCGCCGTCGGCCGTCACAAAGCGAAATTCGAGATGGTGCCCGATCCCCGTGGCGACTGTCTCATGAAAAGCTCCGACGACTCGTTCGCGGTCGGCCGGATGGATGTCGGTGAATGAGGATGTGCCGCAAAGATTCCGGTCACCGAGCAGGCGCGCGTAGGACGGGCTGTTGTATACCCGCCGTCCTTCAATGTCGAGAACCGCCACGAATCCTTCGAGGTTCTCGGTGATCAAGCGGAAAAACGCCTCCTGCTCGCGCAAGGCGTTTTCCGCTTGCTTGCGCGGGGTAATGTCTTCGTGGACCACCACGACGCCTTTGCCGGGCGTAAGCATCGGATCAACGCGCATGCGAAACCAGCGTGCCCGATCTGGAGAGTTGCAGGCATATTCGTGGCTGAAGTGTGGCTGAGTCTTGGTCAGCACCGCTACTATACCGGCCCAGGCCTGCAAGGCTTCATCTCCACCCGGCTGTCCGGCGGCAGCCATGCAGACACTTCGATAGCTGAGGCCAACGGAGTTTGTCGCCAGACCTGGTGCCCCGTTTTCCTCGGCAAAGCGTTGCCAGGCCCTGTTGACCGAAACGATGACTCCCTGCGGATCAAGAACGGCCAGATTCTCGGTCAGCGAATTGAGAATGGTGCGCGTGAATGCCTCACTTTCCAGCAGTGCTTGTTCTCTCGTTGCAAGGTGCTTGCGGTACTTCTCGGCCGCCCTGCGTAACTGTTCCCGATGCAGCAGATTGCGGATACGTCGGCGGGTAATCTCTGCGAGGATCGGCGGGGTGAAGACGGTATCGGTAGGACTCGGGACCTGCTCGGTACACGCTGTCCCGGCCTGGCCGAGCTCCGTCAAAAAGATCATCGGAATATCTTGCAGTCGGGGGTCGGCCTTGAGCCGCCGGCAGGTCTCGTAGCCATCCATCTCCGACATCATGAGATCGATCAGGATCAGATCGGGGGGGGATTCCGCTGCCATCGCCAGTCCCTGTGTGCCGGAACTTGCGAACTGCAACTCGAATTCCGGAGTCAGTGTAGCCCGCAGCGTCAGCAGATTGGCCAGCCGGTTATCTATGGCCAAAATCCGTGGCGTCGGGTTGCTCATGGTGTTTTTGTCCTCTCACCCGTGTGCTGCAGGGGTCCTTTGCCGACAGTGCGGCCAGGATATACCGCAGCATGTGTGCCGCTGCCCTGGCCGTCGAGCCGCGGCAATCATCACATAGATTTAATATGCTAAATTATAGTCAATATGGTGCCGGTGCCGGATCGGCATGCTGGTCAGGCCGTTCGCCTGCCGCCGAGATGCTCATGCCGCTGTTCAATCCACTGTCGGGATCTGCTATGGTCGCGTCCATGCCGACCATCCTCTCCATCGCTGGACTCTGCAAGACCTACGCCACCGGCTTCCAGGCGCTCAAGGAAATCAGTCTGGATATTCGCCGCGGAGAGATCTTCGCCTTGCTGGGTCCCAATGGTGCAGGAAAAACCACCCTGATCAGCATCATCTGCGGGATCGTCAATGCCAGCGCAGGAACGGTGCGGGTGGACGGTCACGACATTGTCACCGATTACCGGGCAGCGCGCGCAAAAATCGGTCTGGTCCCGCAGGAACTGACCACCGATGCTTTCGAATCGGTATGGGCGACGGTTTCCTTTAGCCGTGGCCTCTTCGGCAAGCGCGCCAATCCAGCCTACATTGAAAAGATACTCCGCGAGCTCTCTCTGTGGGACAAGAAGGACAACAAGATCATCACCCTCTCGGGCGGCATGAAGCGTCGCCTGCTGATCGCCAAAGCGCTGTCGCACGAGCCACAGATTCTGTTTCTCGACGAGCCGACAGCCGGAGTCGATGTCAACCTGCGGCGTGACATGTGGCAACTGGTGCGCTCGCTCAAAGCCACCGGGGTTACCGTCATCCTGACCACCCATTACATCGACGAGGCCGAAGAGATGGCTGAACGGATCGGGGTGATCAGCAAGGGCGAGATCATTCTGGTGGAAGACAAGGTTGAACTGATGCGCAAGCTGGGCAGGAAGCAGATGACTCTGCAACTGCTGAATCCACTCTCTGGCATCCCACCTGAACTCGATGCCTACCCGTTGGAACTGTCGAGCGATGGCAGTGAACTGACCTATACATATGATACGCAAGGCGAGCGAACCGGCATCGTTGCGTTGCTCAGGGATCTCAATGACGCAGCCATCGTCTTCAAGGATCTGCACACCACCCAGAGTTCGCTCGAAGACATATTCGTCAGACTAGTGAAGGAGGCAAAATGAATCTGCAGGCCATGCGTGCGATTTACCTCTTCGAGATGGCACGTACCCGACGCACGCTGCTGCAGAGCATCGTCTCGCCGGTGATTTCGACCTCCTTGTATTTTGTCGTCTTCGGCGCGGCGATCGGTTCGCGCATTCCCGAGGTCGACGGCATCAGCTACGGGGCCTTCATCGTGCCGGGGCTGATCATGTTGTCGCTATTGACGCAAAGCGTTTCCAACGCTTCATTCGGCATCTATTTCCCAAAATTCACGGGAACGATCTACGAGTTGCTGTCGGCTCCGGTTTCCTATTTCGAAATCACCGCCAGTTATGTCGGCGCAGCCGCCAGCAAGTCTGTTGTCCTCGGCCTGATCATTCTTGCCACAGCCGGCCTGTTCGTCCCGATAGAGGTTGCGCATCCCTTCTGGATGCTGCTTTTCCTGGTACTTACGGCGGTGACTTTCAGTCTATTCGGGTTCATCATCGGCATCTGGGCCGATAATTTCGAGAAGCTGCAACTGGTGCCGCTGCTGATCATCACCCCCTTGACATTCCTGGGCGGCAGCTTCTACTCGATCAATATCTTACCACCGATCTGGCAGACGGTTACCCTGTTCAACCCCGTGGTCTATCTGGTCAGTGGCTTCCGCTGGAGTTTTTATGACGTCGCCGACGTTCGTGTCGGTATCAGCCTTGCCATGACGCTGCTGTTCCTGGCTTTATTTCTGGCGATCGTGGCCTGGATCTTCAAGACCGGCTACCGGCTCAAGACCTATTGATCCGGCCTGAACAAGTTGTGGCCAAGGCCGATATCGCGAGCCACAGTCGTTACGCGCGCGATCGTGCAGGCGGGAGGATTGCCATGGCCAAACGCCCCCCGTTTCAGGCGTTCGAATCCTTACTCGATCCATGCCCTTAACCCATACCAGCCTAGCAGCCTGTCGGCCTTTGGGCCCGCTCGCCGCCAAATATGCTAAAATGATATGGATTAGCGCAACCGGGGTTCGGCATGTCCCAATTCATTGTCACCGACCGCAAGACAGACTACCTGCTGCCCCCGTCAGTTGACGATTGGCTGAGCCAAGATCACTTGGCCCGGTTCATCGTGGAGGTGGTGGACCAACTCGACCTGTCGAACCTGACCCGGCAGTACGCTGGGCGCGGATCGAAGGCGTACCATCCGGCGACCCTGCTGTCGATTATGGTCTATGGCTACAGCACGGGAATCTTCTCGAGCCGCAAGCTGGAGCGGGCGACCTACGACTCGGTGGCGTTTCGCTACATTGCGGCGGGCAGCCATCCGGATCACGACAGCTTGGCGACGTTCCGGAGGCGTTTTCTTGACGAACTGAGCGACCTGTTTGTACAGGTCCTGGAGATGGCCAAGGAAATGAAGCTGCTGAAGCTGGGGACCGTTTGTCTTGATGGGACGAAGATCGAAGCGAACGCTTCGAGGCACAGCGCGCTCTCGCATGGACACCTCGAAAAGCTGGAAGCGCAGCTCAAGGCCGAGGTACAGGAGCTCTTCGCCCTGGCGGAGCAGGCCGACCAGGCGGACGTTCCGGACGGGGTGAGCCTCCCCGAAGAAATCAAGCGTCGCGAAGACCGGCTAGCGGCGATGGCGGCGGCCAAGGGGAAGATTGCTGCTCGGGCCGAGGAGCGCTATCAGCGAGAGAAAGCCGAGTACGACGAGAAGATGGCCCGGCGTAAGGCCAAGGAAGAAGTCACGGGCAAGAAAACCGGCGGCAGGCCGCCGAAGGCGCCCAAGCCGGGAGCGCGGGACAGCGACCAGATCAACCTGACCGACGAAGAATCGCGGATCATGCCGGTGGCCGGTGGCGGCTTCGAACAGGCGTACAACGCGCAGGCTGGGGTTGATGCAGCGACGATGCTGGTCGTGGCGGTCGGCGTAACGCAAGCCCCCAATGACAAGGAGCAGGTCGAGCCGATGCTGGCGACGCTCAAGGCACAAGCCGAGGTTCTGGGGACTGTCGAAACGCTGATCGCCGACAGCGGCTTCTGCAGCGAGAAGAACGTCAACGCGTGCGCGGCGGCCGGCATTGATCCGGTGATCGCGCCGGCTCGCGACGAGCACCACCCGGACTGGCGGGAGCGACACAGCGAACCGGCAGCGCTGCCGGAGAACGCGACCCCCGTACAAGCCCTGTCGCATCGCTTGAAGACCCAAGCGGGGCGCGCCCTCTATGCCTTGCGCAAGCAAACCGTCGAGCCGGTCTTCGGCATCATCAAATCGGTCATGGGTTTTCGCCGGTTCTCGCTGCGGGGCTTGAAAAAGGTCACCGGAGAGTGGACGCTGGTTTGCTTGGCGTGGAACTTGAAGCGTATGGCCAAGTTGCGCCCACAGTAGGGAAAAACGGCAGAAAAACCTTGCGATAGGACTGAAAACCAACCCAATCCAGCACTTTCATTCCGTATCGTGAAGCTTGGCGGGGCTTCAGACGTCAAGTCCGACAAGCTGCTAGAGAGGGTTGGACATCAATAATGTGAATTCATTTTTGATTGACTGCCGCCGCCATCGTCAAGGATACTTCTCGATACTCTATCCGGTTTTCTGTTGTTGTCCAGCTTCACCCGTTGTGGACGGTCTTTTCACCCCCGTAAGCAGAGGAGCTACCATGTCACTTCGCATCAATGACGTTGCACCCGACTTCAGCGCCGAGACCACCCAGGGCACCATTCGCTTTCACGACTGGATCGGCGACGGTTGGGCAATTCTGTTCTCTCACCCGAAGGATTTCACTCCGGTGTGTACCACCGAGCTCGGCTATATGGCCGGCATTGAGGACAAATTTGCCAGCCGTAACTGCAAAATCATCGGGTTGTCGATCGACCCGGTGGAAAACCATGCGCGCTGGGCCAAGGACATCGAAGAAACACAAGGCCACTTGCCCCGTTACCCCATGATCGGGGACACCGATCTAGCTGTAGCCAAGCTCTACAATATGCTGCCCGCCGAAGAGTCGGGCAGCTCGGAGGGCCGTACGGCGGCCACCAACGCGACCGTGCGTTCGGTCTTTGTGATCGGGCCGGACAAAAGGATCAAGCTGATGATGACCTACCCGATGACCACCGGGCGCAATTTCGACGAAATCCTGCGCGCGCTGGACTCGATGCAGCTCACTGCCAAGTACAAGGTCGCCACGCCGGTGAACTGGAAGCAGGGCGAGGACGTCATCATTGCCGGTTCGGTGTCCGATGAGGAAGCCAGGACTCTGTTTCCGCAGGGCTGGGAGGCACCGAAACCTTATCTGCGCATCGTCAGGTACCCGTGATCTTCGAACAGATGGCCAGCGGGAGCTGCCAGTCATATGATTGGCACTGTCCCGTGGCGAGGCCAGCAAGCCTGCGGATTCGCTGCAAGGCCGGCACACGCCGTTGTCCGGGTTGCGTGCCCCGCAGCGAGTTCAGAGACCGTTCTCCCCGAGTAGCGCTTCGTAAACCTGCAAGTCACGCGAGGAGAAGCAGCAGAAGATCACTTGCTGGAGGGGTCCGTCGGCCTGGAGCGACGAACGCACCGTCGCCACCGCAATCGTTGCGGCTTGTTCGATCGGGTAGCCATAGATGCCGGTACTGATGCTCGGGATGGCCAGAGTGATCACGCCCTGGGTGCTGGCAAGCTCGATCGAACGCCGATAACACGAGGCCAGCAAGTCGGCTTCGTTCCGGTCGCCACCATGCCAGACTGGGCCAACGGTGTGAATGATGTAACGGGCGGGCAGGCGATAGCCGCTGGTGAGCTTGGCGTCGCCGGTTTGACAGCCACCGATTCGGCGACAGGCATCCAGCAACTCGGGACCGGCTGCGCGGTGGATGGCGCCATCGACGCCACCGCCGCCAAGCAGCGACGAGTTCGCGGCATTCACGATCGCGTCGACCGCAAGCGTGGTGATGTCGGCCTGCCGGGCACGTAACAGGGTTGGCATGGTCAGCGGAACCCGAAGATTCTCCAATAACAAACTGCCCAGAAAGTATGCCCAGCATTTTCCGAGTAGGCAAGCATGTTCGCTGGTGGAATGGCCTGCGTCCGCGTCAGGTTCAGAGATGTACACACCTCAGGCACTGCGCAGCTTGAGCCTCTGCGTCACCCAGATCGCTGCGAAGGGCATGAATAGGCTGAGTATGATCGACACGGTGAGCAACCCGCCGAGCTGACTATAATCTGCCGGCACCTTGAGAGCGTGGGTCTGCGGATCGCGAATCTCGCGGCTGACCTCGAAAAACTGGTTCAGGTACTTGGTGCCGAGTTGTGCAGCTGACAGTGCGAGGTTGGTAAAGGATGCCATCACCGCGAAGTAGGTGGCCTTGAGATTGGCCGGTGCCGAATTGGCAATCCACGCCAGCATCGGCACCATGGCGATCTGCCCGAGAGGTGACTCCAGCGCAGTGTCGATCAGCACGATGAAGCGTGCGTCGATGACGCCGCCGGTGTGCGCTGCGGTCCATTCGTGCAGGCCAAAGTACATGCCGAGGGTGGGCAAGCTCAACAGCGCGTCGGTGAGCGTCAGAAAACCGACAATATAGGCGATCGAACGCTCGCCCATGAAGCGGCGGAAGGCGAACAGACCGCACAGCGTGAGCACACTGGCGATCAGCGAAAGCTGCGCAAGGAAGGACTGGTCGAAACCGAGCACGTCGATCATCCACCAGGTGGAACCGACACCGGGACCCGGCATGGCGCGAAAGACAAAGATCACGATCGCGGTTCCGAGCAGCGTTCGCCGCGACTCCACATCGAGTGCCCTGAGCAGCCTCGCCATCAGGAAAGCAATCACCGCGAAAGAGCCGGCAAAGATGATCTCTTCTCCGAAAGCCAGCCCCGAGAGTCCGACCGACAGACTGATGGCAACGAACACTGCGCTGCCACCGAGGATCCACCAGTCGGGCCGGACGGGATCCGGTGGCGGTTCGAGCTCGCCGTACAATCTGGTCTCGTCAAAACCACGGGCGCGCAGCCGCCTTGCATCGAAGCGTTTGAGCAGTGCCGCCAGCAGCACGCCGGCAACCGAGATCGCCGGGATCACCAATGCCATGCCAAAGACCTCGGTATAAATTCCCACCTTGGCCTCTTTCACCAGAGTCTCGGTCCCTTGGAACATGAATACATTGACCAGCGAGACCAGGATACCGCCGGCAATGATGGCGATGCGACCGAGGGTCTGCAGCGTGGTATTCATCAGTCGTCGTGTTTCCGGTGACAGCGGCTGCCCGTGTTCATTGACGCGCGGCACGGCTTCGACGGTCATTGCGTCGGCAACGACGTCCTGCAAGACATAGCCGACCGGTGAAAGCAGGGTGGCGACAACGAACCAGGCCTCGAGGGACATCAGCTCAGCCATGCGCCGCGGTTTGGCCACCATGCCGAGCATGATCAGCAGGCTGGTGGCGATCAGTCCGGCGCCCAGCCATACCAGCCCGGCCTTGTACCGCCAAATCAGGTCGACCAGGTGTCCGAGCGGCATCTTCAAGGCCCAGGGAATCCCTGCCCAGAAGCCCAGAGCAGCGAGGAAGGCTGCGGACAAGCCGAGGTACTCCTTGACGAAGAAAGTGCCAACGATCTCGGTCAACCCGGACACCCCCGCTGCGGCATAGACCAGCAGTGGTGGCAGGTAGGAAAGCCGCATTGCACGGACGAGTTCGAGAATGTTGTCGGCAAACCAGTGACGGACGGCGGCGAGCATTACACAACTCCATGGGGCGGGAAACCGTGTGACCGCGACAACCGGCCCGGCAGTAGCCGGACTGGCCAGCGGCCGACCGGAACAGCAGTACGGGGAAGCCGGCGCTATTCTGTCAGCAAAGGTTCGGCCGGCGCTGCAGGACGATCTCTCGAAGAGAACAAATTCACCTTGGTTCGGGGCTTCAAGGCCTAGGCCTGGATGTGTTCGGCGTACCCATTTTCGTGTAATCTCAGGCCGTTGCGGAGTGCTCCGGATACACGAAGGGAATCCGCCTGGCCAGTGCGCGTCTGCCTTAGCTGCAGCTGCCCGTTTGCGTGCGAAGCCTGCAGTGCGAAATCGAAGCGGTCGGGTTGTGCGCACAGAACGAGATCGCCGATGGGCAGATTAGGGTTGTTGTCAGCCTGAAAGCGGCGACCGAAATCGGAGTTGCGTACGCGGGCGGCGTAGAGTTCCGGGTCGGGGTTTTCGCCGTGCAGCAGTGCATCGAGATAGTCCGCACAGGCGATATCCTCATCACCGTCGCGATCGACCCATTCGCCGGTGATCACGAAGCATACCTCCTCCGGTTTTAACGCCAACAGCGCTTTTGCCGTGGCACGGCCCAAGACAAGACTGCCGGCGAACAGCGCCCGTGCGTCGCGAAAACGGCCAAGACCGCGGACACCCGCGGCGGTGGTCTGAATCAGCGGCCGGCCAGTCAGGTCAGCGCCTTGCAGGGCCAACGGCGAATTGCCGAAATCAAAACCGGGGATCGGGTCCCCTCCGCCGATGGCGCCGGTGGTGACCGCGTCCGGCAAACGTCTCAGCAGGCGGAAGGCTCCAGAAATCGTTTCCACAGGGTAAATCCTGCTGACACCGGCGGCAATAGCATAGGCAGCAGTAGTGAAGGAGCGCAGCACGTCGATCACCACTACGGCATCGGTGGGCTCGTTGGTTGGATCAAGACGATTCAGGAAGACGCGGCGGGTACGCATGATGGTGTACAAATCCTTGGAGTGATCGAATGCCGTGACTGAAGAGAATCAACGATCTTTGGCGAGCAGTTCGTTTTCAGACCACCAGCGGAGGTTCGACACTTTGCCACTGGACAGCAGGATCATTTCCATGGCGTTCGCCAGTCTTTCAACCGTTGGGGCATTGGCAAATTTCTTCAACCACTTGCGCACGAATGGCGTGGATGGCTCAATGAAACACAGGAAGCCGTTCTCTTTCTCTTCGTAGTTGCTGCAACCAATCCAGAGCGGGTAGTCAGGGTTGACCAGTTCGACCATCACCCCCCAGTCCTCGACTCCGACCGTGCGGATCAGGAAGCCGTGTGCCGGCAACTGCTGGGACAGGTACTCTGCCAGGCGGAGGCCGTAACGACCAGGATTGATTTGGTTGTCCTCGCCTGGATAGGGCGGAAAATCAGCAGAGATGAATTCCATCTGCGCTCGCATGGTAATCCTTGAGCAATGATCAATGATCGGGGGTACCAGACGGCGATCACGAGCCGGTCCCGCGTGGCGTTCTATTCGGCTTTCTGCCAGCTCTTATCCGGGTTGAAGCGGCTCATCCTGAGCGCAGCAGTTTCGGTATTCTTGCCCAGGTTTTTCTGAAAGACCGTGCCGTCGTGATTGACGATGAAGGTCATTATCCCGGAGACCCCATATTTCGCTGGATAGGCAACGACGGCAAAGCCGCCGATTAATTTGTCATTGACCAGATAGTCATAGGCGCCGCCTGGCGCATCCTTGCCCTGTGCGGTCAGCATCCGGTAACGGTAGCCATGATATGCCGTCGGCTGCACGCTAGCGGTTTTCGCGACGTAGCCTTCGCGCGTCGCTGCGCCAACCAGCGGTCCCAGCGGACTTGGCCGCTGGTCTGTCTCGACCGGCCAGAAAAGACCGTCGCGAGTGCCCTCACTGGAGACAAAACGCTGGGCGAAGTCGTTTGATCCATTGCCATCCAGGTCATCGGCAGCATACTCCCGTTGCGCATCGACGATCGCCAGCAGCGTCTGGATCGTATCCAGTTCATTCCGACCGATACGTCGGTTGATGATTTCCTCGCGTCCGGCCGCCGCATCGAAGACCCAGCGATCACCCCGGCGTACCAGAGGAGCGGGGAAGGGCCAGTCATCATCGCCGACAAGAATCACCGCTCGGCCATCCGATGTCAGGCTGATAGCGTGCTTGCGGTCATAAGCAGCCAGGAATTTCTCCCAGTCCCGACGGTCGGCAATTGTATCGCCACTTGCCAGCCAGCTTCGCGATGCCGGACCGAGCACGGCCAACAGCGCGTTTACGTCCTTGGCGCGCACGGCTTCAGCCAGCGCCCTGACGGCATCTTCAGGCTGGGTAAAGCCTTGCTGAGCAGGCTTCTGCGTCGCCGGTACAGTCTCTGCAGCATTGATCATGGGTGATGTCACCAGCAGCAGCCCGAGCGCGAGCGCTTGCATCGTGTTATGGAAGTTCATCGTATTTTTCTCCGCAGAAAGGGGGGACGGACCTTCTCAGCGACCACGGCCGCCGCCACCGCGGAAGCCGCCACCACCTCCGCCTCCGCCGCCACCACGATATCCGCCGCCACTGGAGAAGGCTGCATGACCCCCACCTCGACCTCCCATGTCTGCCCTGCTGGCACTGCCGCGCTGGCTGGCCTCACGCGTCGAAGCACCGTTGCCCACTCCAGAGAAGCCGCTGCTACCCGCAGGCTCGTGCATTCCGGCGCTGCGCGGCCGCGCGCCACCCTCGAAGCGGTCACGTGTCGAGGTCCCAGCACCCCGATCATCACTCAGCCTGCGGTCGCTCGACACGGCACGCTCCGGTCCCCGGTTCTCTGGTCGCCCAGCTTCACCGCGAGCACCCAGAGACTCGCGCGATCGGCCATCAGCCTGCCCGACGCGCTCGTTCAACTGGTCGCGATCCATGCTTTTGAGTTCAGTGCGCCCGGCATCGGCATGGCCACGAAAATTCTCGCGCGCCTGTACCGCCTGCGCATTTCCGCCACGGTTGTACTGGCGGGCGACGTTCTGATCGCGGTAGGCGACTCCCCCGCGGTGATCGACGTTGTGGTTCCAGCGGTTGCTGCTGATGTTGGTGCGATTGAAGGAATTGTAACGATTGACGTTGATATCGACGTTGCCGCGGCCCCAAGCCCAGTTGCAACTGCCCCAGATCGCCGCGCCGACGACCACGCCGGTGGCGAAAGCGAGGCCAGGTGGATAGACATAGGCCGGTGGGTAGACGTAATACGGTGGCGTGGAATACCACCAACTGCCATAAACGACGGTCGGGTTATAGCTGGGCACATATACCACCTCGGGCTGGGGCGATTCGATTACGTAGATCTTCTGGCTGCCCTGCGTCTCGATTCTCACTACCTGCTGTTCGGTGGTCTTGAGATGTCCAGTCGTGTCGGCTCGGGCACGCAGGCTCTGCACGGTGTCCAGCACATCCTGCTGCTGCGCCAGGAAGGCGTCGCCTAGCTTCTGCATCCAGTCGAGATTGTCGCTCATCTGCTGTACCACCTGCGGTACGGCGGTCAGCGATTTGACCGCCGGGTCCCAGGACTGCTTGGCCATCGCCGTCTCCAGCGTCGCTCCGCTGACCTTGGGATTGGCTTTCACCCAGCGCGCTGCCTGAACCACTTCGAGGGGATAGGTGGACGCCATCAGAATCTGCGCCAGCAGCGGATCCGGATAGAGGGCGATCGGTGCCAGGAGCCGATCAAGATCCTGTTGGGAGAAGGTCTTGGCCGGCGGATTTCCTACCGTCGCTCCAGGTGCCAGAGTAGTTTGGGAATGCTGCGCCAGCACCGTTGACCAGGCGAGCATCAGTGCCATGACAAGCGCACAGGATCGGGTAGGGGTTGATTCCATCAAACCTCCTCGGGCGTTAACCATCACGGAAAGATTCAAAATCCAACAACTCGTATTGACCAGGAACAAACGACGGACGACATTTGGCAAACAAATGTGAGCATAAGCGCAGACCGGTATGCATGGCAACCAGATGCTACGACTGGAACTACATTAATCGCGTGGAAGGCCCTTATTTTCTGGCTTTCCGGTAGACTATCGGTGTTCAAAAGAACACCTGTTGAAGGATTAAGCTGGTCAATAGCCAAGAGACGCTTGCGCCGATTAGAGTGCCCCATTCTAGAGGTATGTCGGGTGCGGCCTCGCTGGCCACGAAGTTCACTCGTCAGTGGCACTCGGCTGCCGGACAGGAGGATGCAATGCGTGCTGGCAGATGGCTGGTGGTTTCATTGTTGATCAGTTGCGCGGCCTGGGCTGAGGTTTCACCGCCGCTGCCGCAAACGCTCGAAGAGGCCGGCGCACAGCGGCAGAGAGCCGCGTCGATGCGCGCCGAGGCGGAGCGTCGCTACGAGACCGAGCAAAAGAATTGCTATACCAAGTTTATGGTCAATGATTGTCTCGCAGCTGCCAAGAAGCACTATACGGCAGCGATCATCGAGGCTCGTCAGCTCGATCAACCGGCCCGTGACTTCGAGCGCGCGGTGAAGAGGCAGGAAGTCGAGGCGAAGGAAGCACAGCGGCTTGCCGATCAGCCTCGCCGCGAAGCAGGGCAGCAGGAGAGTGCCGAGCGCTTTCGTGCCGAGGAGGCGGCGCAGGCCGCTGCACGCGAGCAGAAGCTGGCCACCAAGGCGGCCAAGGCCGAAGAAGGGCACCGCAAAGAAGCGGCCAGGCAGGCCAAGAGACAGGCCAAACTCGAGAAGCGGGCGCAGCAGGAGACCGAGCGCGAAGCCAGGCAGGCTGCCAGGGAAGCGGGCAAGCCAGCCGGCGGGGCCGCCGCCGACTGAGACGGGGTGAATCAATCTACCGCGCGACCGAACCGTGACGTTGCGCGCTCGCTCACTCAGCGCCTATCTGTCTGATATGTCTCGTCGTTCGCTGGCGCCTTGCATCTTAGGAATGTTCAATAATCAATCTGTGGAAATTCATTGCTGGACTGGGAAAATGCTGGGATTCCATTGATCAGCTTTCGCAAATTGTTTTTGAAACGTTCCTTAGCCTGTTTGCGACGATTTCTTTACCACCTCTCAGAGGCACGGCAACCGCGTTTTCCAGTCGGGCATCAACACCAGTTCGCATGCAACGCTGGTTCCGTCCTCAATCACCAATTCAAGCTTTCCGATATCGCTGCCAAGCGAAGCAACAATCATGCTGGTCGGATAGGTGGGGGTTGAACACCTATGGCTCCTGCGACTGCTCACCCAACTCGGCGACGATCAGCTCGTCGCCCGAATCACAGCACATAGGCAAAGGGCCAATCCCAGCCTTCCTGCAACGCCTGCTTGGTGATGATGACGCGCACCCGGTTATACTGAAATAGGTAACAAACGACTTTAACTGTCTGGTGTAATGGGCTGTAGAATTCGAGCATTGCTTTCTGTAGGGACAGGCTGCGATGCTGAGACTGACCTTTACCCCGGCGGAGGCGGACGCCTTAGAGCACGAGCGATTTCACCATCCGCATCCCCACGTGCGACGCAAGATGGAAGCGCTGTGGCTGAAAAGCCAGGGGCTTGCGCATCAAGATATCGCGCGGCTCGCGGGCGTGAGCGGCAAGACGCTTCGCACCTACCTCCAGCAGTAGGTGGAGGGCGGCGTCGCCGGGCTGAAGGAACTGCATTTCCGTCGGCCGCAGAGCGAACTGGTGGCGCATCAGGAGACGATCGGGGCTTATTTTCTCACCCATCCGCCGGCTTCGATCCATGAGGCCGTGGATGCGATCAGAAAGCTCACGGGTTTGAGCCGCTCGCCGACTCAGGTGCGGCTTTTCCTGCGAGAGAAGTGCGGGATGAGACGCCTGAAGACCGGCACCCTGCCGGCCAAGGCGGATCCCGAGGTCCAGGAAGCCTTTAAAAAAAAGAACTTGAACCGCGTTTGGCAGAAGCCCAAGCGGGCCAACGTGCCGTGTTCTTCGTAGACGCGGCACACTTTGTCTTGGGCGCCTTCCTGTCGGTGGTGTGGTGCCTTGCTCGGGTCTGGATCAAGGCGCCCTCGGGCCGGCAGCGCTTCAACGTACTGGGTGCGCTCGACGCCGTCACCAAAGAGGTCGTCACCGTCGTCAATTCCACCTACATCAATTCGCTCAGCGTCTGTGCTTTGCTGGAGAAACTGGTTACCCTACGGCCCACGCTGCCTATGACGGTCGTCCTGGACAACGCCCGCTATCAGCGTTGTGCGTTGGTGAAAACCTGCGCCGAGAAACTGAAGATCGAGTTGCTCTTTTTACCCACCTACTCCCCAAATTTGAACCTCATCGAGCGTTTGTGGAAGTTCGTCAAAAAGCAGTGCCTCTACGCCAAGTACTACCCCGACTTCCATTCCTTCACGACGGCCATCGAACGCTGCTTGCAAGATACCCACACCATCCACGCCAAGGCGCTACAGTCCCTATTGACCCTGAACTTCCAAACCTTCCAGAAGATTCAATCGTGACCGCGCACGGTATAGTCGGGCTCATCAGGTACTGGTTTTCGGGGGCGGCCAGATCGTTGGTATCGGCTGTCTTGATGGCGATTTCCGCCTCATCCAGCACGCCGACGTTGATCAGCCATTCCTTGGCGTCGAGCGCGTGAATATGGTTGCCATCGCGCTGGTCACCGCCGGTGCGTTCTACCTGCACCAGCAGGATCGGTCGAATGGGAGTGCTGGTATTGGCGTGCAGCGTTTACGCCGAGGCGTCCAGATCGCGCAGGCGGTCCAGTGCGGTGCGCCTGTCGGTGCCACTGCGCGGATCAAGGTTCAAGGGCATCTTGATCATGCCTCCCCGGTCCAGGGCGATGCTTTTGACTTCGACCAGCACATTGGCGTGATGACCCGGCTTCGGGTTTTTGCCGCCGGTCGGCGCAACGTCCTTCGGTGTGGCGGTCAGTTCAAGGACGAAGCAGGGGTTGAAACCGTAGAGCGTCGAAAACGCCAGTTCGGATACCGCCTTGTGCCCTTCGTCCATGACCACGACCGGCCGAATGAGGCGCAGCGCATTGCCCAGCGAATCCTTCACCTGCGGCCATGGGTAGCTTGACCCGGCCAGATCGTAAATGTCGAGGTTGGGGTTTGCCGCAAGCGCCGCCGCATGGGCGTGCTGCTCCCATTCAGGCGGGCAGAACCCATCCACGTCGCCCCGGTCGCGGAACATCTTCAGCGAATCCTTGTTCTCGCGATTGCCCGCTTGCAGCATCAGCAACATCACGCACAGATGGCTTTCGACATCACGAGCATCAAGCTGATCGGCCTTTTCCAACAGGCGAACCGCATTTCCGGACAACACGTCGAGCATTTGCCGGTACGGGTGATGCCGGTCCGCCAGTTGCCGCCTGGTCTGTGTGTAGATCGCCTCGTTGGGCACGATCCACAGCACAAAGCCTTCCTTTCGGCCGAGATACTGGCCAAAAATCTTCGACAGCGCGGCCACTGCCAGGAAGGTCTTGCCGCCGCCCGTGGGCACCTTGAAAACGATATCCGGCACCGCCCGGCAGATGCCGTCCTGCCGGGTGGAATACGGAACGGCGAGGCGGGAATCCGGCAGTTTTCCGCTGGCGCAAAGCACCTCCCAGGTTTTCAGGGGGAAATCTGGGACCGGGCGCTTCAGGTCAGGGTCAGTCTCCTGCGCGTTGGAGGCCACGATCTTGTCCGCCTTCAGTTTCTGGCCGGACAATTCGGTCAGATTGTCCCCCAGCCGCGCCAGCACGCGGCCTTGGTAGTCGAGATCGCGCAACATTTCATCACCAGCTCGTCAAGGCGGAAAGCAGCAGAATCTCGATGTCAAATCGGCGACGTCTCGGTTCCAAACCCATAGATGCGGATGGCTTGCATATCAGTCTCCTTGTCCTTTTCGCTCGACACGGTACAGCGCCCACGGCAGCGGTGCGAATTCGACCGGCAGGCCCGCTTCGTTCAGCATCTTTTGCGAGACGAACTTCACCGGCGCAAACACCAGAGGTTTCTTGCCCGGTTTGCTTTCCGACAGGGCCTTGGCCTTGGCCAGCGTCAGCGCCGATGCGCGGGACTTGAGGAAGTCCAGTTCCGGCTTGTAGATCAGCCAAACATGGAATGCCGACGATTCGCCCAGATAACCGTGACCGTCCTGTTCAGACACCTTGGCGGGGTCGATGGCTTCGTTGGTCGCCATGTGGAAGAGCAGCGCGCCAAGCTGTGCAAAATCCGGCAGCGCGTCGCCGGTCAGCAGGTGGTCCAGGTTGACGGCTTTGCCCAGTATGCAGTAGGTATAACGGCCGCCCAGGCCTGCCACCCGTTCGGTGACGGACTTCACCCCTTCCACCCGCAACTCGTCGTCCCTGACCTTCTGTTCGATCCGGTCGAAGCGATGGCCTTCGAGGTTTTCGATGTCGGCAATCTGGTCGAGCTGTCAGCCTTTTTCAGGTCGCTGAACGTGAGGGATTGTTGCAGCAGCGTTTCGCGCTGTGTCCCCTGAAAGGCATAGCCCTTGATCACTCATCCATATCTTGGGTGCGTTCCAGCAGGTCTGGACGCCATTTGTCCTTTTTCTTGGCATAGATCAGCAAGTAATCGTGATCTTCGGAGAAGAACTTTGCCGACGGTTTTGGGGAAAAGTTCTTGTGCAAAATGCAGGTCGCGACGAAGTTCTGTTCGCCGAAGATCGCATCCAGCATCGCCCGCGCACGATGAATCTCGTTGTCGTCCAGCGTCACCCAGAGGCTGCCGGCCTGGCCCAGCTGGTCGTGCAGCAATCGCAAGCGCGGCCACATCATCGCGCACCATTTGTCGTGCCGCAGGCCGTCCTCGATCCCGACCGGGTTCTCGCTCAGCCACTGCTGCATCATCTGGCTGTTCACGTTGTCGTTGTAGCACCAGCCCTCGTTGCCGGTGTTGTACGGCGGGTCGATGAACACGCAATCGACCTTGCCGGCGACCATCGGCAGCAGTGACTCGAGCGCGTGCAGGTTGTCGCCGTGGATGACGAGATTGCCATCCAGACGTGGTTCGCCGACCGACTTGGCGGCGTTTGGCAGCAAAGGGCGGTGCGGCACGGCCAGATGGTGGTTAAAGACGAATTCCTTGCCCTTGAAATTCAGTTCCGGCATGGCGCTCTCCGTGCTTTACGACCTCTCAGGCGATCCCCTGGCTGGCCAGATACTCTTCGTAGTTGCCGAGGTAGCTGATCGCCTTGCCGTCGGTACGTACTTCGAGGATACGGGTGGCGAGCGATGACACGAACTCGCGGTCGTGCGAGACGAAAATCAAGGTTCCCTTGAACTTCTCGAGCGCGGTATTGAGCGACTCGATCGATTCCATGTCGAGATGGTTGGTGGGCTCATCGAGGACCAGCACGTTCGGTCGCATGAGCATCAATTTGCCGAAGATCATCCGTCCCTGCTCTCCGCCCGAGATCACCTTGACCGCTTTTTGCACTTCGTTGCCCGAGAATAGCAGGCGTCCGAGCGTGCCGCGGACCAGCGTCGACAGGTCATCGCCGTCGCCGGCGCTGCTGCGTGCATAGCCGGAGATCCAGGCAGTCAGACTGAGGTCGCTGTTGAATTCGTTGGCGTGATCCTGCGCATAGTAGCCGGGGCGGGCTTTATCCGCCCATTTGATGCTGCCGCGCTGGGGTGACAATTCGCCCATCAGCAACTTCAGCAGGGTGGTCTTGCCGACGCCGTTTTCGCCGATGATGGCCAGACGGTCGCCGCCGTTGAGCGTCAGGTCGAGCTTGTTGAAGATCTTTCGCTCGCTGTCGTGATAGCCGAAGCTCAGGTTCTGGATTTCGACGGCTTGCCGGTGCAGCTTCTCTTTCTCGTCAAACTCGAAGCGGATCCACGGGTACTGGCGCGATGAAGGTTTGACGTCTTCCGGTTTCAGCTTGTCGATCAGCTTCAGGCGAGAAGTCGCCTGTTTGGCCTTGGAAGCGTTGGCCGAGAAGCGGCGAACAAAATTCTGCAGTTCGGCGATGCGCTCCTTGGCCTTGGCGTTGGCGCTCTGCTGGCGCTCGCGGGCCTGTGTCGAGGCTTCCATGAAGTCGTCGTAGTTACCCGGATAGACGGAGATCTTGCCGTAATCCAGGTCGGCCATATGCGTACAGACCTGGTTGAGGAAGTGTCGATCATGGGAAATGATGATCATCGTGCTGTTGCGCTCGTTGATCGTGTTTTCCAGCCAGCGGATGGTGGCAATGTCGAGGTTGTTGGTCGGTTCGTCGAGCAACAGGATGTCCGGGTCGGCAAACAGCGCCTGGATCAATAGGACGCGCAGCTTCCAGCCGGGAGCGACATCGCTCATCGGGCCAAAGTGCTGTGCGGCCGGGATGCCGACGCCCAGCAGCAGTTCGCCGGCGCGCGCTTCGGCCGTGTAGCCGCCGTACTCGGCGAATCTGGCCTCGAGGTCGGCGGCATGCATATAGTCTTCCTCGCTCGCTTCCGGGTTGGCGTAGATTGCATCCTTTTCGAGCATGCAGGCCCACATCTGCTCGTGACCCATCATCACCACGTCGATCACGCGCTGTGCTTCAAAGGCGAACTGGTCCTGGCGCAGATAGGCCATGCGTTCGTGCAGATCCTTCGAGACGTTGCCGGCAGTGGGTTCGAGCTCCCCGGCCAGGATTTTCATGAAGGTCGATTTACCAGAGCCATTGGCGCCGATCAGCCCGTAGCGATAGCCTTCGCCGAACTTGATCGAAACGTTTTCAAAAAGGGGTTTGACCCCGAACTGCATAGTGATGTTGTTGGCGACGAGCACGAATAAACCTCGGTAAAATCATCAGGTTGCAAAAGATCGATATTGTACCCCAGCGGCTGTCGAGGCGCTGTTGCTTCTGGCTTGGGGGGTGCGGCGCAGTCTGTTGTTCAGCGATTGTCGAGCGCCAGCTTGACGCCGAAACCGAGCAGTGCGGTGCCTGCCAGGCGGGTTGCCAGCTTGCGTACCAGGGGCAGCGACCGCAGCCTGCGCGCGACCGCGTTGCCAACCAGTACCAGGCCAGCCTGGTAGAGAAAACTGATCAGGGTCACGTGCGCGATCATCACCCCGAGCGTCAAGGCTGAAGCGTCGGCGCGCAGAAAGAGCGGGAAGAAGGCCACGAAGAAGAGTACCACCTTCGGGTTGGTGAGACTGACCGTGAAGGCCTGTCGGAAATACACCCAGGCGCTTTTTCTGGTCTCCGGGCTGCTGTTGCAACTGCTGACTGGCTGGCGCAGCAGTTGCAGCCCCATCCAGCCCAGATAAGCGACGCCAAACCACTGCAGGCCCTGGAAAAGGGCGGGGTTTGCCTTCATCACGGCGGCCAGGCCGACAATCGCCGCGATCATATAGGCCATATCGCCGAGCAGTGTTCCGAGGACGGCTCCCAGGCCGGCGGTGATGCCGTTGCGTGCCGTGGCGTTGAGAATCGCCAGTGTGCCGGGACCGGGTATCAACTGGAAGACGAGAATCGCAGCGACGAAGCTCTCGTAGTTCTGGATTTCAAACACGGGTCGATTTCTTTGGGAGGATCAGTGACGAAACCTCCAGCAATGCGTCGAGTTCCGCCCACAGGGGGTCACAGAGGCCGTCACGGAAAGCGGCCTGCCGGAAATCTGGGTGCTCTTTACGGTAGACCTCCCACAGACGGTGCCGCTGGTCGGCGATGCAGCTCCTGACGTTGGCCAAGCGGTCGGCAGCCTTGACCACCAGGGCCAGTTCGGTGGCGCCGCTGACCGTTGCCAGTCTGGCGTAGGTGCTGGCCTTGCGCTCGGCCCGGTTGGCACCGGGAGCGTCGGTCAGCAGGCTGACGCAGTCGGCAATCAGGGATCCGAAGCGCTCGCGTATATCGCTTTCGCGGATTTTTGTATCCTCGACAACATCGTGGAGATAGCCGACGATCTGGGCTTCGGCGCCGTAGGGCGACAGAAGACCGACAACGGCTTCGAGATGAAAGGCGTATGGCCGGTCACCGTACATCTGGTTGCCGTGCGCCGTCAGCGCAAAAGAGCGGGCTTCATCAAGCATGGGCAGGTCTCATCATTCGTGTTGGTGTTGTTCGCGATGACTATTGGCCGGGGAGAACGAGACCGCGAGGGCGCACAGTCCTTCCCATTGCTGTCGCCAGAAGCCACTCTGTGCGGCCGATTCCGGCAGCGGCCCTGGCCTGAGGCCACAGGGTGGCATCGTCTGGCCGCGATACTGGGTGCCGAAGATTTGATCCCAGATAGGCAGGAGGACCGCGAAATTGCAGCCAAAGCGGTATTGCCGGCCAGCCGGCAGGTCGATGGCATGATGCCAGCGATGATAGCGGGGGCTGACCAGCAGGAGTTCGCCAAAGTGTCCGAACGATAGCCGGGCATTGACATGCGACAGGTTTTCGATGGTCTTGACGACGATCAGCAGGCCAACGAAGTGACCCGGTGGGACGCCGACCAGCAGCGCAACGATGGCAAACCAGGCACCGCCCACCAGGTCGTCGAGGAGATGGTTGCGGCTGTCCGTCCACAGCGTCATTTGGCGTTGGCTATGGTGAATCGCGTGCAGTGCCCACCACCAGCGGAAGGTGTGCGAAAGGCGATGGCGCCAGTATTCGGTAAAGTCCAGGATGCACAGATAGACCAGGAAACTGAGCAATGGCCAGGCTTCCAGGGCGGGGAACAGATCCTCGAGTTGCGGCGGGATGATGTCGTTGAAGCGCAACCAGCCTTCGAGGGTGCCGAACAGCGGGGCCAGCAGGGCGAAAACGAACAGCGGAATGATTCCCAGGCGGTCCAGAAAGGAATACAGCACGTCCACCCGCACCGCCTTGCGGTCTGGCCAGACCTCGATCGGTCGCAGTGCCTCCAGGGGGCGCAGCAGCAGGAAAGCGGCGGTGATCTGCAATACCCCGCAGAGGAAGAACTCGATGCCGTCGAAAGCCATTTCCAGATAGCTGCCCATGCCCGTGGCCAGCAGCACGGGTTGCAGCAGATGCGCCAGTAGCCAGCCCTGCAGTTCGACAAACGCTTCAATGCAGGCGTTAATCATGATGACCGCCGCGTGGCAAAACAGAAGCCCTTGTTCTTGAGGCCAGAGATCAGGGGGTCCAGCATCGGTGCAAAGGGATCCTTGCGTGACCAGATGCCGAGGTGGGCCATGACGATGTCGCCATCCTTGAGACGGTCGAGGGCGCGCTGCAGCAATACCGGGTTGGGGTAGGTGTCGGAGGGCAGTTCGTCGCCGAGAAAGCCCGCCGGGGCCCAGCCAACATGCTGGTAGCCACAGGCTCGTGCTGCGGACAGCGTGTTCGGTGTGGTGCGGCCTCCTGGAGCACGCCAGAGGGGGTCGAGTCGACGACCGGTGAGTTCCTGGAAGCGCTGATCGGGACCTTGCAATTCCTTGCAGATGGCGCGCGCGTCGAGGTTCTCGGTGAGGCCATTCGGCAGCCGGTAGCGCACCTCCTCGCCGCTGTCGCCACGAAAACTTCCGTGTCGCCAGGTATGGCTGCCGAAGGCGTGGCCTTCTGCGACGCGTGCCTGCCAGTAGGGTGCCCAACTGGCATCGAGAGCGTGATCGCCACGGCTGGTGGCTTCCTGCGCCAGAAAGAAGGTCGCTTTGACCCCGTGCCTGGCCAGAGTCTCGGCGATCAATTCGGCATGGCGCATATTGCCGGTGTCAAAGGTCAGGTAGAGCGTCCTCTTGCAGGCATCGGCATGTGCGGCAGGAATGATCAGCGCCGGCAGGGTCGTCAGCAAAATCGGAAGCAGGTGGCGAAGGTCAGGTTTCATCTCAGGCCGGCGTGGTTGGTAAAGAACACGCCGTGCGGCGAACTGCCGACCGTGATCGACTGTTTGATTTTCTTGGTGACCAGATCGAGAACCTGCACTTTGCGGGCGAAGCGTGCGGTTGTCCAGAGTTCCTTGCCGTCGGCGCGGACGATCATGTCGTCCGGTCCGCCAGGGACCTCGTATTTTTCCACCACCGTCATCGTCTGCGTATCGAGCAGCGAAATGCTGCCATCGATCGTACGGTTGGAAACATAGTAATGGCGTCCATCGCCCTTGGGTTGCAGATTGTGGGCCGCGGTGCCGGTGGCGATCTTCATCACGCTCTTGCGAGTGCGCCATTCGATGACCTCGACGACGCCTGCGCCCATGCAGGCCACCAGGAGATGGCGGTTGTCGGGGGCCATCATGATTCCGGCCGGTGTCGCGGCAACCGGTATGACCCAGGCGATGGTCTGCGTGCCGAGGCTGATGGCCATGATTTCGTTGGAGTCCTGGAGGGTCACGAAGACAAACTGGCTGTCGTTGTCAAAAGCCATGTGTGATGGTGTTTTCGGTGCGGGCAGGCGGGCGACCAGTCGGAAGTCCCTGGGGTCGTAGAGGTCGACGCGGTCAAGGCGTAAGGAGGTGGCGACGAACCATTTGCGGTTCGGCGAAAAGCCCAGTTGATAGGGGTCCGAGATGTTGCGGATGCGTTTCTGCTCCTGACCGGTGTTCGGGTCGAAGAAGACCAGTTGGTTGGAAGCGGCACAGGCCACAATCAGCGACTTGTCGTCGGGTGTCGGCATCAGGTGGTGCGGTTCCTTGCAGACGGCTACCTTGCCAGTGACCTGATAGGTTTCGGTATCGATCAGGCTGAGCGTGCCGTCTGCCGAATTGAGGGCGATCGCCAGCCCGGCATGCGCGGCGATGGCCGGGCACAGCAGTGGAACGATCAATAGCCATCCGGCAAGACGGCGGAGGGAATTGGCCAGGCGGGAGATCATCGCGAGTAAAAGGAGAGCAAAAGATTCCACCAAGTATAAGGCCCTTCGCCTTCGTTCAGACCATGTGCGACAGGCTATCCATCAGTACTCAGTCGCTGGCGCCGGCGCGCACGTCGAACTCGACTTTCCAGTGCTGCGGGCCGTCGTGCGGCAGGGCTTCGAGTTCGAGGGTGCCGGCTTCGGTGATGCGCGCATGCAGCCTGACGCGTACCACTTCGCCGGCGGCACGGCCTTCGCTCGGCAGCGTGGTCTGGATTTCGTCGAGTTCCTGCAGTTCTTCGGGTTCCCAATCGTCAAGCAGGGTGCCCACCTGGTCCTGACGGCGAACCGAAGATCCGAAGAAGCGAAAGCGCACCTGTTCGCCGACGACCAGGCCGAATTCCTGCTCCGACAAGGCGGCCTCGCTGCCTTCCTCCATGCCGAACGGCGCCAGGCACAGTGCTTGCACCGGCGGTTGCAGGCCGGGTACCGCGGGCATCACCGATTCGACCGCGACGTAGTATGCCTGTGCCGTGCCGCCACGGATGCGCACGCCCTGGCCGCGCCGGACGTAGCCGTAATAAGCGGCCCCGCGCGCAACGGCGAGGTCAAGGTCGGCGCCTTCGAGCAGGCGTGCGGCCGGGGCAGCCTCGGCACTGAGCCAGGAATTGATCGTCGCCAGGGTACGTTCGGCGAGCAGTTCGGACTTGAAGACGCCGCCGTTGAAAAGTACGGCGGTCGGATGCAGAAAGGTTGCGTCTTCGGGCAACTCGCCGATGAAACCCGCGAGATCAGCGGTCGCGGCGACCTGGCGGGCGAGAAAAGCGGCCAGGTGACGGGTGACGGCGGCGTCCTGCGCGTAGGGCAGGCCGAGCTGCGTCAGACCGCCACGCCCACGGCCCTGTGGGCGATCGGCGATGGCTGCGGGCGGGAAGAAACCTTCGAGCAGTGTCGCGGAGAGTTCAGCACGCGTCAGTTCGGTGCGGATCGATCCGCCGATCAGCTTGGCGCCACGGCTGGCGATCACCAGCGGCACGACAGCAATTTCAGGATCGCTGAGCAGCGTTTCTTTGGCATCTCGGCAGGCGTGCGTCAGCGCCCGCAGTTGCCAGGCGTCGAGCTTGCTGCCCTGGGCGGACAGCTTGCCGGCGACGGCATAGGCCAGCGCCAGGTCCATGTTGTCACCGCCGAGCAGGATGTGCTCGCCGACGGCGACGCGATGCAGTTCGAGGTTACCTTCGCGTTCGAGCACGGCGATCAGCGAAAAGTCGCTGGTGCCGCCGCCGACATCGACGACCAGGATGATGTCGCCGGGCCGTACCTGTTTGCGCCAGCCGCCGGCACTCTGCTGAATCCAGCTGTAGAGCGCCGCTTGCGGTTCTTCGAGCAGGGTCATGCGCTCGCAGCCGGCGGCGCGCGCCGCTTCGGCAGTCAGTTCGCGGGCTGCAGGGTCGAAGGAGGCGGGAATCGTGACGACGATCTCCTGCTCGACGAAAGGGACCTCCGGCTGCGCCTGATCCCAGGCGGAGCGCAGGTGGCCGAGATAGCGCAGCGAGGCTTCGAGCGGTGACAGGCGCGTCACTTCCGGCGGTGCGTCGTTGGGCAGGATCGCTGCGCGCCGATCGACGCCGGCGTGACAGAGCCAGCTCTTGGCGCTCGACACCAGACGGATCGGCGTCGCTGCACCGCGGCTGCGCGCCATTTCACCAACCGCATGGTCCTGTTCGTTGGTCCACGGAAGGTCCAGATCGCCGGCGGCGAGCTCGCTCGGGTGCGGCAGGTAGATGAACGACGGCAGCAGGCCAAGCGCCTCGACCGAGCCGGGTGCGGTCAACTGGGGTACCTGCAGCACCTCCTGCACGACCTGTTCGCCATCGCAGGCGCCGATATCGACGTAGGAGAGGGCGCAGTGCGTGGTGCCCAGATCGATGCCGATCGAAAATTTTGGCTCGCTCATAGTTCCACCTCCGCGGGGGCAACGATGTTCAGTTGATGACTGCCGCTCAGCCTGGGCAGGCGCGTGTCGACCACCCGCCAGCCGCGGTGAGTGATGCTGCCGTGGAAGGGCGGCTGGCCGACGACGTTGCCGGTGACGCGAATCGCCGCAGCGTCGAAGCCTGCCGGCAGCGTGATCCGGCTGCCTTCGGCTTCATCGCGGACCGGGCTGATCGTGAAATTGTCGTGCAGCACCTTGCGACAGCCTTCATGCACGACGCGCACCGCAGCGCCGATGTCGGCGTCGGCATAGGCGGCGACATCCTCCTGGATGAAGTCGATGAAGCGCGCCTCTCGCTGCAGCAGGCCAAGGAGTTGCAGTGCGCCGTCGGGAGCGGCTTCCCGGAGCGGCACGACAACCGGTTTGGGGGCCGGCGCCGGTGCCGAAGGTTCAGCGCGCTGTTCTCCGGAACGCAGCGCCTGAACGCGCGCGGCAAACTGGCCATCGGAAAGGATCGAGAAGAAGGTGCCAAAGGCAAGGGAGATCCTGCTCAACAGGGAAGGATTGGCTGGTTTCATAAAATGGTCCTGGTGGGTCTGCCGCTGAAGCGGCGCGGTAAGGGGCTGCAAGACTCCGTCACGGCTGGCAAGCAAACGTTGTGCCGGGTCTTCTTCGAAGAGGGGCAATCGCTTTGTGGTTTGCGCATGCTGGCCGTCGCCGGGGTCCGAGTCGGTGCTGGCCCTTCCGGCAAGCCTGTTGCGGTGCAATATATACGATTTTTTCGTTTCCGGGTAGCGCCGGGCCGGAGGGTGTGAATGAAAGTGTTGGGAGGTACCGATAGGCCCCTCCCCCCTCGCGGGGGAGGGGTTGGGGAGAGGGGGGGCTCCATGCCCTTGCAGAGGCCAACAGGGTCGACTGACGGCTTTGGTCATATGGTTTCGCAAGAATTCGACGAATTCGTGTGCAACGATGGCCCCCTCTCCCCAACCCCTTCCACGGCCCACGCTGCATCGCGGGCCGGCTGCGGCGGCGCGGAGCAGTGCTCCGCGAAACCCCGCCTTCGCCCCCGCAAGGGGGAGGGGCGATTACCGAGGTCAACGCATCTCCATCGAACGAGGGGCTTCGACCAACATCTCGGCCTGCTCGCGACGATTTCCCCACAACCTCTCAGGCCAGTGTGGGCCGGTGCTGGACAAACCAGAGCGCCGTCTCGCGGGCGACGGCCCCGAGAGCGGCGGCCGGATCGGGCGACACGGGCGGCAGCAGTTTCAGTTCATGGTGGCAGCTCAACTGGTGCAGGGCGCGTCGATTGCTGGCCGTCACACGTTCGTCGTCCTCGCCGACGAGAACCAGCAGCGGAGCGCTGAGCGAGCGCAGGTAGAGCATGCCGGCCAGATCGATCAGACCACCGCGGCAGACGATGGCAAAGATGTCATGGTCGCGCAGGGCGGCAACGCGCAGCGCCACCGGAGAACAGTCGCCAGCGGCGCAGAGGCCGATCGGCAGGGTCGGCAATTCACCCAGCAGCATCCGTTGCTTGATCAGCGTGAGTGTGTCGAGCAGGCGTCTGGCGAGCAGCGAGACGTTGTGGTGAATGTCGGCGAAGCGTTCTTCGGCGTGCGTCAGCAGGTCGAGCGTCAGCGTGCCGATGCCGGCGTGCTGCAGGACCACGGCCAGAGCGTCGTCGCGCGCCTCGGGATTCTCGCCGGCATGCGTCAGCACGACCAGGGCCGACAAGCGCGCCGGCAGGGTCAGCAAGCCTTGCAGTAGAGCCTGCCCGGTGGGGATGGAGATTGGCGCATCACCCGGAAAACTGATGGCTTCGTTCACCGCCGCTCCAGCCGCACCGGCACGCGACGCGGTCCGAAAGGCTTGCCGAAACGGGTGAAGTGGCCGGCAATCAAGGTTCCGCAGTGGGGGCAGCGGCCATCGCTCGGCAGGTCGTAATGCCGGATGCTGTACCAGTCGCGCTCGATCAGGGCAGCCTGGCAAGACGGGCAGAAGGTGGTTCCACCTTCGCTGTCGTGCACATTGCCGGTGTACACGTAGTGCAGGCCGGCGTCGATGGCGATGCGCCGCGCCTGTGTCAGTGTCGACGGCGGGGTCCGAGGCAAGTCGCTCATTTTCCAGTCGGGATGGAAGGCGGTGAAGTGCAGCGGGACTTCCGGCCCCAGTTCGCGCGCCACCCAGTCGGCGAGTGCCTTGATTTCGTCAGCGGAATCGTTCTTGCCCGGAATCAGCAGGGTGGTGATTTCGAGCCAGCACTTCGTTTCATGATGGATGTAGGCGAGGATGTCGAGTACCGGTTGCAGGTGGCCTCCGCAGAGCCTGAAGTAGAAATCGTCGGTGAAGGCCTTGAGATCGACGTTGGCGGCGTCCAGAACGGCGTAGAACTCGCGCGCCGGCTCGGGATGGATGTAGCCGGCAGTGACAGCCACGGTCCTGACGTCGCGTTCATGGCAGGCCCGCGCAGTGTCGATCGCGTATTCGGCGAAGATGACCGGGTCGTTGTAGGTGAAGGCTACCGACTGGGCGCCGTAGGCAACCGCTGCGGCGGCGATGCCCTCGGGAGTCGCGGCGTCGAGCAGTCGGTCCATGTCTTTCGACTTCGAGATGTCCCAGTTCTGACAGAATTTGCAGGCGAGATTGCAACCGGCAGTGCCGAAGGAGAGGATCGACGAGCCGGGATAGAAGTGGTTGAGCGGCTTTTTCTCGATCGGATCGATGCAGAAGCCCGACGAACGCCCGTAGGTGGTCAGCACCATCTGACCACCGAGGTTCTGGCGAACGAAGCAGGCGCCGCGCTGACCCTCATGCAGTCTACAGTCACGCGGACAGAGGTCGCACTGAATGCGTTCGTCTTCGATGGCGTGCCACCAGCGACCCGGATGTGCCGATTCCGGCACCTTGGGTGAATGGTCTAGTTCTCTTTCCATTTTCGGACTCCATAACGCGCGAGGACGAGCTGCTCGTGCCAGAAGTCGGCGGGCAGCCCGGCTTTGAGTTTCAGTTGTGCCAGGAATTGGCGGGGCTCGGGGAGCGACTCCCAGACCTGCGGCAGGAAGGTCGCGCGCCGCCTGCCGTAACTCACAATCAGGCCGTCGATGCCGGGTCGCAGACGCGCCAGCGCGTCGGCCTCGTCGACGATGGCGAAGGGCTCGGCCGGCGTCAGCAGTGAAACCTCGACGCACGTGCGTACAAACTCCGCCTGACTCAAGGGCGCAAAGCGCGTATCAAGAAAGGCCGCGGCAACGGCGTTTTCAGCGACGTCGGTGGCGAGCGGCCGGTGTGCTTCGAGGCTGCCGATGCAACCGCGCAACCGACCGTCCTGGGTGAGGGTGACGAACGTCGCTGCCGGTTCGGCAAGTTCCGGGAGCGGATCAACGGCCCGCGCGGCGAGTCCGAAACGCTTGGCGATCGCGTTGCGGGCGATCGACAGCAAAGCGCTGCCCAAGGCGTCAGTGGGCATGTGCGGGCTCCGCGCTGAAACTGAAGGCGCCGTAGCCGACGACTCGCGACCGGTCGCCGGCGGTGTCGCCGGAATTGCGCAGATCGATCAGTCTGGCCTGCAATCCGTGCCGACGCGCAGCCAGCAACAGGCCATTGACCGGTGTCGCGCCACACGCCTGTTGATGGTCGAGGTGCGCATCGAGCGCGACAATGTGTCGCGCGGTGTTGCTGTCGGTCTCCCGGGCCAGCGCGTAGGGCAGGTAGTGCGAAAGATCGGAGCTGATCACGATCAGCGTCTCATCTCCTCCCCACACGCATTCGAGCACTTCCGCCACCGCTGCAGCCGAAGCGCGGCCGACCGCGAGCGGCAACAGCGTGAACCCGGCAAGCACCGTCTGCAGGAAAGGAAGCTGCACTTCCAGCGAGTGTTCGAGGGCATGCGCGGCGTCGCTGACGATGACCTGCGGCAATGGTTCGATGCTGGCCATGGCTTCCTGGTCGAGCTGGACGACGCCGAGCGGGGTGGCGAAGGCGCGGGAGGAGGGCAGCGCCAGCCCATCGACCGCGACCCGGTGGGTCGGTCCGAGCAGGATCACGCGACGAATGCGCTCGCGCAGGTTCGCGAGCGGCGCATAGATGCTGGCCGCGATCGGGCCCGAATAGACATAGCCGGCATGCGGGGCAATGATCGCCTTCGGGCGGATGCCGGGTGCCGGTGGCGGGTGGCTCAGCATTTGCTGGAGGTCGCGCGCCAGAGCCGAAGGGGAGCCGGGGTAGAACATGCCGGCAACTGCGGCCGGACGGATTGGCTGGGTTGAGTGCGTCACGTGCTTGCTCCTCGATGAAGGGCGGCTCGACCAGAGGGCCGCCGTGACCACGGGATGGGCGTGGCAGTGATCGTCTGGCCGCAACACCGCGGATTCATTTCGCCATCCCTGTGCGTATAACTGGTTAAAATTACGCCATGCCAAACTACTACGCAATCGTTCCTGCCGCCGGTTCGGGATCGCGCTTTGGCGGCGAGACGCCCAAACAATATCAGATGCTTGCCGGTCAACCATTGATCTATCACAGTCTCGCGGTTCTTTGTCACCATCCGCGCATCGAGCGTGTCTGGGTGGTGCTGTCGCCAGAGGATAGATGGTGGCGACAGCATGATTGGACAAGTCTAGGCTATAAACTTGAAACCATTTATTGTGGAGGTGCGACGCGATCCGCCAGCGTCCGCAATGGCCTCGACGCTGCGGCGACGGCTGCCGATGACGAAGACTGGGTGCTGGTGCATGATGCCGCGCGACCCTGTCTTTCGCAGGCGATGTTGACGGCCCTTTGCGACGAACTCGCCGACGATCCCATCGGCGGCCTTCTCGCGGTGCCGGTGGCGGACACGCTGAAACGCGCCGACGCCGGCGAGCGCGTGGCCGGTACCGAGCCGCGCGACGGCCTGTGGCAGGCGCAGACACCGCAGATGTTTCGTTATGGCCTGTTGGCCCGGGTTCTGGTCGAGCCGCTCGCCAGTACCGATGAGGCGTCGGCCGTCGAAGCCGCCGGTTTCAGGCCGAAACTGGTGCAGGGTGACGCCAGCAACCTCAAGGTCACCTATCCGGTCGATCTGCGACTGGCGGAACTGATCCTGCTGGCGAGAATGCAGGGGGGCCAATGATGCCAATGATTAATGTGGAAGTCGCGTCAGCGACTCACGAATCTTCCCTACCTCCTCGCGGGGGAGGGGTCGGGGGAGAGGGAAACGGTCATGACTTTCATGGTCGAAGGTGTCTGGAAAAGTCATGACCGTTCGTATCGGACAAGGTTGCGACATTCACGCACTGGTTCCAGGACGCAAGCTGATCCTCGGCGGTGTCGACATTCCGCATGTCTGCGGCCTGCTCGGCCATTCCGATGCGGATGCGCTGCTGCACGCGATCACCGACGCACTGCTCGGCGCCGCTGCGCTCGGTGACATCGGTCGTCATTTTCCCGATACCGATGCCCGCCATCGGGGTGCCGACAGTCGGCAGTTGCTGCGCGCGACACTTGCGCTGCTGGCGCAGGCCGGCTGGCGGGTGGGCAATGTCGACGCGACGATCATCGCGGAGCAGCCGAAGATGGCACCACACCTGCCGCAGATGGTCGCCAACATCGCTGCCGACCTGCAGGTGCCTGCAAGCTGTGTGAACATCAAGGCCAAGACCGCCGAACGGCTGGGCTTTGTCGGCCGTGGTGAGGGCATCGCCACCGAGGCGGTGGTGCTGATCTGCCGGGGGGCTTGAGGTCTTCTTGAGGGGCGACTGCGTGAGTTTCGTGGTGATCCCGATGTGCCACCTTGCGGTCGTCCTTGAAGCAGGAAACGTCATGAGTCTGGGGTATGCACGGCAGAGGGCGGGCAGGCGAGCGGACTGGCAGCCGCACGGGAGGTCGATCGCTCTTAGACCAGCCGAATCGGACTCATGCGGTAGGCGGCCACCTGGACGTCATTGGTCAGCAGAGTGATGCCTTCGACCGTCGCCTGGGCAATCAGAAGTCGGTCGAAAGGATCTTGGTGATGATCAGGCAAATTTGCCAACCCTGCGGTGTGCTCGCTGTTGATGGGCAGCTCGATATAGCCGTTGTCGAGGAGTGCGCGCCGGAACAGGTGCGGGTCAACACGAAAGTCGGCCCTGGCGAGCGCATTCTTGATGGCGACCTCCCAAATGCTGGCGGGGCTGAAATACAAGGCATTCGTCTCGTCCTTGATCAGTGCGGACACCTCCGTCGGCAGAGATCCGCTCGCCGTGTCGTTTCCCGACACCCCGCTCCAAAGCAGCAGATGAGTATCGAGCAGGAGCTTCATTCCTCACAAGCGAACATCGCTACGATTTCTTCGCTTCCCAACGCATTGAATACCCTGGCTGCCGGCACAGTGACCTGACCGGCCAGAAAGCCGATCCGTTTCATTTGAGAGGACTCTGGTGCATTGAGCGCCATCACCTTGACCATAGGCTTACCGGCTTTGGCGATCACGAATGACTCACCCTTGGCGGCTTGTTCGACCAGGCGAGATAGCTGGGTCTTGGCATCGTGAATGTTGAACGTTTGCATGAACGGCTCCTGCGCCTGTAAATCTAGTCCGCTTAGTTTAGTCTGAAATAGTTGGTCGTCAACATCGCTGCCGACCAGGTGTCGGAATTTCTTACAGTTCGGTGGGACGATCCTGTCGCCGAAGACGAGATTCATTTTTAAACCAGATCATGAGATCAGTTGGCACGATTGATGCTTTGTGCGCTTTGGCTGCCGCTCAATCAGTGGGCAGTAAAAGTGTTAATCAATGATCAACTGTTCTCAAGAGGAGTTTTCCCATGCGCGCACTGTTCTCTATCGCTGTCCTGATGTCTACTGCAATTTCTGCTGTTGCGGCTCCTGTGCTGCACGTTCCGGAGCCCGAATCGCTGGCGCTGGTAGCCGCTGCAGCTGTCGCGATGCTGGTAGCCCGGCGTAACAAGAAGTAAAGCCGAGTCACTCACGCCTGGAGAAGGGGCATTTCGATTCCTGCCCCTTGATTCCCGGCGTTTTCGGCGTTAGGTGCCGATCATCAAGCCGACTGCCATCATCTTCAGCGTCTGTGGAAGAAGTCCTGGTGAAATTCGCAGCAGGATGCAAAATGGCTGTTCTGACTACTTATCTTTGACCCAGAAACCCAAGCCATGAGCACATTCACTATCCGTGTCACCTCTCCAGCGACCAACGCGGCCGGCACTTCATTCAATCCGGCAACCCAGCAGCCAGACCAGGGTGCGCCGAGTTTCCTTGACCTGATCGTCACGAACAGCACAGACCCGTTGCTTCCCAATGGCGTGTATGACGCCTATTGCCTTACCCCCTTGATCGACATCAATTTGTCGCCGACCACCTATTCCGGCACGACGAACTACCCTGGCAATACGGTACCATCGTTTGATCCATCCGGTTCGCTGGTGATGACGCAGCTACAGACCGATCGAATCAACTGGCTGCTGGCGCAAAATCTGACTTCCGATCCCAAGTTCGGTGGCCAATTCAACTACGGTGAAGTGCAGACCGCCATCTGGAAGATCAACGGCTTTACCGATGCCCAGATTATCGCTGCAGGCCAGACGCCCTTCCTGAATGACGGCGGCAATAACGTGGTCAGCTCCGCTGACATCGACTTCCTGGTGTCTCAATCCGCCATCGCCATCGCCAGCGGTAACGGCGTATTGCCAACCGATGCGTTCTTCACGACATTCATTGACCCGACGGGCAACGTACAGCCGCTGATCATCCAGCTGCAGAGTGCCAGACTCGGCGACTACGTTTGGTTTGATGGTAATGGCAACGGCCTTCAGGATTCCAATGAGGCTGGCGTCGACAATGTGGTCGTCGAATTGTACGACGGCAGCGGCAATTTCATTTCGAGCACCAAGACCGGCGACGATTTCAGTACCGCAGCAGTCGAGCATGGTTACTACCAGTTCACTGGCCTCAAGGCGGGTAACTATCAGGTGAAATTCATTGCGCCGACCTCATATCAGTTCACTACGAAGGATGCAAACGGCAACGCTCAGGATGCGGCCGACAGCGACGCACATGTAACTTCTGGATTCAGTCATGTCGTTACACTTCCCCCAGGAGGGTCGAATCAGACCATCGACGCCGGGCTGGTCCAGCCCGCCAGCCTGGGCGACCGGCTGTGGTTCGACAGCAACGCCAACGGCCAGCAGGACGACGGCGCGACCGGCATCAGCGGCCAGACCGTGACCCTGATCGGCGGCGGGACCGACGGCCTGATCGCCACGGCGGGCGACAACACCACGGCGACCACCACCACCGGCACGGATGGTTTCTACGAATTCACGGGCCTGACACCGGGCGTGGAATACCAGGTACAGTTTGCCGCCCCGGCGGGCACCGTGTTCACCGGTCAGAACGTCGGCAACGACATGAGCGACTCCGACGCCGACACCACGACCGGCAAGACGCAGATCGTCACGCTGGGCTCGGGTGAACACAACCCGACGCTGGATGCGGGCGTGGTGATTCCTCCCGCCAGCCTGGGCGACCGGCTGTGGCTCGACAGCAACGCCAACGGCCAGCAGGACGACGGCGCGACCGGCATCAGTGGCCAGACCGTGACCCTGATCGGCGGCGGGACCGACGGCCTGATCGCCACGGCGGGCGACAACACCACGGCGACCACCACCACCGGCACGGATGGTTTCTATGAATTCACGGGCCTGACACCGGGCGTCGAATATCAGGTGCAGTTCAGCGACCTACCGGCGGGCTATCTGTTCACCAGCCAGAACGTCGGCAATGACGCCTCCGACTCCGACGCCGACACCACGACCGGCAAGACGCAGATCGTCACGCTGGCGCCGGGCGAACACAACCCGACGCTGGATGCGGGCGTCGTGATTCCTCCCGCCAGCCTGGGCGACCGGCTGTGGCTCGACAGCAACGCCAACGGCCAGCAGGACGACGGCGCGACCGGCATCAGCGGCAAGACCGTGACCCTGATCGGCGGCGGGACCGACGGCCTGATCGCCACGGCGGGCGACAACACCACGGCGACCACCACCACCGGCACGGATGGTTTCTATGAATTCACGGGCCTGACACCGGGCGTCGAATATCAGGTGCAGTTCAGCGACCTACCGGCGGGCTATCTGTTCACCAGCCAGAACGTCGGCAATGACGCCTCCGACTCCGACGCCGACACCACGACCGGCAAGACGCAGATCGTCACGCTGGCGCCGGGCGAACACAACCCGACGCTGGATGCGGGCGTCGTGATTCCTCCCGCCAGCCTGGGCGACCGGCTGTGGCTCGACAGCAACGCCAACGGCCAGCAGGACGACGGCGCGACCGGCATCAGCGGCAAGACCGTGACCCTGATCGGCGGCGGGACCGACGGCCTGATCGCCACGGCGGGCGACAACACCACGGCGACCACCACCACCGGCACGGATGGTTTCTACGAATTCACGGGCCTGACACCGGGCGTCGAATATCAGGTGCAGTTCAGCGACCTACCGGCGGGCTATCTGTTCACCAGCCAGAACGTCGGCAATGACGCCTCCGACTCCGACGCCGACACCACGACCGGCAAGACGCAGATCGTCACGCTGGCGCCGGGCGAACACAACCCGACGCTGGATGCGGGCGTGGTGATTCCTCCCGCCAGCCTGGGCGACCGGCTGTGGCTCGACAGCAACGCCAACGGCCAGCAGGACGACGGCGCGACCGGCATCAGCGGCCAGACCGTGACCCTGATCGGCGGCGGGGCCGACGGGCTGATCAACGGTGTGGGCGACACCACGGCGACCACCACCACCGGCACCGACGGTTTCTACGAATTCACGGGCCTGACACCGGGCGTCGAATATCAGGTGCAGTTCAGCGACCTACCGGCGGGCTATCTGTTCACCAGCCAGAACGTCGGCAATGACGCCTCCGACTCCGACGCCGACACCACGACCGGCAAGACGCAGATCGTCACGCTGGCGCCGGGCGAACACAACCCGACGCTGGATGCGGGCGTGGTGATTCCTCCCGCCAGCCTGGGCGACCGGCTGTGGCTCGACAGCAACGCCAACGGCCAGCAGGACGACGGCGCGACCGGCATCAGCGGCCAGACCGTGACCCTGATCGGCGGCGGGGCCGACGGGCTGATCAACGGTGTGGGCGACACCACGGCGACCACCACCACCGGCACCGACGGTTTCTACGAATTCACGGGCCTGACACCGGGCGTCGAATATCAGGTGCAGTTCAGCGACCTACCGGCGGGCTATCTGTTCACCAGCCAGAACGTCGGCAATGACGCCTCCGACTCCGACGCCGACACCACGACCGGCAAGACGCAGATCGTCACGCTGGCGCCGGGCGAACACAACCCGACGCTGGACGCGGGCGTGGTGATTCCTCCCGCCAGCCTGGGCGACCGGCTGTGGCTCGACAGCAACGCCAACGGCCAGCAGGACGACGGCGCGACCGGCATCAGCGGCAAGACCGTGACCCTGATCGGCGGCGGGACCGACGGCCTGATCGCCACGGCGGGCGACAACACCACGGCGACCACCACCACCGGCACGGATGGTTTCTACGAATTCACGGGCCTGACACCGGGCGTCGAATATCAGGTGCAGTTCAGCGACCTACCGGCGGGCTATCTGTTCACCAGCCAGAACGTCGGCAATGACGCCTCCGACTCCGACGCCGACACCACGACCGGCAAGACGCAGATCGTCACGCTGGGCTCGGGCGAACACAACCCGACGCTCGATGCGGGCGTCTATGTTCCCGCCAGCCTGGGCGACCGGCTGTGGCTCGACAGCAACGCCAACGGCCAGCAGGACGACGGCGCGACCGGCATCAGCGGCAAGACCGTGACCCTGATCGGCGGCGGGGCCGACGGCCTGATCGCCACGGCGGGCGACAACACCACGGCGACCACCACCACCGGCACGGATGGTTTCTATCAATTCACGGGCCTGAAGCCGGGCGTGGAATACCAGGTGCAGTTTGCCGCCCCGGCCGGCACCGTGTTCACCGGTCAGAATGTCGGCAACGACGCCTCCGACTCCGACGCCGACACCACGACCGGCAAGACGCAGATCGTCACGCTGGGCTCGGGCGAACACAACCCGACGCTCGATGCGGGCGTGATCCTGGTGACACCGAAGATCGACATCGAGAAGACCACCAACGGGCCGAGCAACAGCAATGCGACTGCTCCCGACTACGACAACGAGGATGCTGCCAATGGCGCGGGGGTGCCGGTCCTGACACCCGGTTCGAGCGTCACCTGGACCTACAAGGTGACCAATACGGGCAACGTGGCGTTTGCGAAAAATGATGTGGCGATTGTCGACGACAACGGCACGACCGGGAACACAGCGGACGACCTCTCGGTGGCCAACGGCAAGATCACCTATCAATCGGGTGACACCAATACCAACAATCTGCTGGACCCGGGCGAGGCTTGGCTATACAAGGCGACCGGCACTGTCCAGAACCTTACGGCTGCGGGCGCCGCGACCACCTTCGACTTTTCGGGCAGCAGCGCTACGGACGGGAGCGACGGCAACGTTCGCACCTTCACCTCCGGTGCCCTGTCGGTCAAGACCAGCGCCTTCAGCCGCGATCAAAGCACCGGCACTTGGGCGCAAGCCTACCTCGGCAGCTACGGTGGCGGACTTGGCGTGACCGACAGCAGCGAGAGCGGCAGTGGCGACACGCATACGGTGGACAACCTGGGCGGGCGGGACAACTACGTGCTGTTCGAGTTCAATCAGAATGTGGTCGTCGATTCGGCCTTCCTGGGCTATGTCGTCGGCGATAGCGACATGTCGGTGTGGATCGGCACGCGCAGCGACCCGTTCAACAACCATGACACGATGCTCAGTGACGCCGATCTCACCGCGTTGGGATTCACCGAGGTCAATCTGACCGACCTCAGCTCGACCCGACTGGCCGACCTGAACGCGGGCAATGTATCCGGCAACGTGCTGGTGATTTCCGGCTGGACGGGCGATACCACGCCGGAGGATCGGTTCAAGATCGAGAATCTGACGGTCCAGCCGGTCTCGGGTGTTTATGAGAACAAGGCGACAGTGACGGCTCCGGGCGCTACTTCCGACTCCGACCTCAGCCATTACAAGAATCCGGTTGTGCCGACCCCAACGCCGAAGATCGACATCGAGAAGACCACCAACGGGCCGAGCAACAGCAATGCGACTGCTCCCGACTACGACAACGAGGATGCTGCCAATGGCGCGGGGGTGCCGGTCCTGACACCCGGTTCGAGCGTCACCTGGACCTACAAGGTGACCAATACGGGCAACGTGGCGTTTGCGAAAAATGATGTGGCGATTGTCGACGACAACGGCACGACCGGGAACACAGCGGACGACCTCTCGGTGGCCAACGGCAAGATCACCTATCAATCGGGTGACACCAATACCAACAATCTGCTGGACCCGGGCGAGGCTTGGCTATACAAGGCGACCGGCACTGTCCAGAACCTTACGGCTGCGGGCGCCGCGACCACCTTCGACTTTTCGGGCAGCAGCGCTACGGACGGGAGCGACGGCAACGTTCGCACCTTCACCTCCGGTGCCCTGTCGGTCAAGACCAGCGCCTTCAGCCGCGATCAAAGCACCGGCACTTGGGCGCAAGCCTACCTCGGCAGCTACGGTGGCGGACTTGGCGTGACCGACAGCAGCGAGAGCGGCAGTGGCGACACGCATACGGTGGACAACCTGGGCGGGCGGGACAACTACGTGCTGTTCGAGTTCAATCAGAATGTGGTCGTCGATTCGGCCTTCCTGGGCTATGTCGTCGGCGATAGCGACATGTCGGTGTGGATCGGCACGCGCAGCGACCCGTTCAACAACCATGACACGATGCTCAGTGACGCCGATCTCACCGCGTTGGGATTCACCGAGGTCAATCTGACCGACCTCAGCTCGACCCGACTGGCCGACCTGAACGCGGGCAATGTATCCGGCAACGTGCTGGTGATTTCCGGCTGGACGGGCGATACCACGCCGGAGGATCGGTTCAAGATCGAGAATCTGACGGTTCGGCAATCCTCCCCGGGCGTTTATGAGAACAAGGCGACAGTGACGGCTCCGGGCGCTACTTCCGACTCCGACCTCAGCCATTACAAGAATCCGGCTGCGCAACCCATTCTGGCCTCGCTCGGCGACCGCGTCTGGGAGGATCTCAACGCCAACGGGGTTCAAGATACGGGCGAAAACGGGATCAGTGGGGTGACCGTCAAGTTGCTCAACTCGTCGGATGGCACCGTCGCTACGACCACCACCAATGCCAGCGGCAATTACCTATTCAGCAACCTCACTCCGGGTGACTACAAGGTACAGGTTGTCGCGCCGACGGGTTATTACGTTTCGCCGAAGGATCAGGGCGGAAATGATGCGACCGACTCCGATATCGATTCGACAACTGGCAAGACTGTTCTCACGACACTGATCAGCGGTGAAAACGACCTGAGCTGGGATGCGGGCCTCTACCGGAAGGCTTCGGTTGGCGACAAGGTCTGGGATGACATGGATCACGACAATGTCCAGGATGCCAGCGAACCCGGTATCAAAGGCATCACCGTCAAACTGATGAATGCCGCCGGCACCACGGTACTGGCCACGACCACCACCAATAGCAGCGGTAACTACCTGTTCAGCAACCTCGATCCAGGCACCTACGTCCTTCAGTTCGACAAGACCAATGTCCAGCACTATAACTACGGGCAGTGGAACAACATGAGCAACTGGAAGTGGGCGGTCAAGGACACGGGGAGCAATGACTCAATCGACTCCGACGTCGCCGGTGACGCCATAGCCACCACCAATGTCACCAAGACCAGCGCATTTACGTTGGTTTCCGGCCAGAATGACCTGACCCGTGACGCCGGCATCACGCCGATCGCCATCGACCTCGACGGCAATGGTATCCAGACCGTCAGCCGCGCCGATTCAGGTGGCAGTTTCGACCTTTTCGGCAATGGCGGTGCGGTCGCTTCGGGGTGGCTCTCGGGTGGCGACGGTTTCCTGGCGGTCGACAAGAACGGCAATGGCAAGGTCGACAGCATCAGCGAACTGTTCGGCGGCACAGCCAAGGGGGCGGGTTTTGCACAGCTCGCAGAATACGACAGCAATGGCGATGGTCTGGTCAATGCTGCCGACGCAGCCTTTGCTGATCTGAGGATCTGGCGGGACGCCAACGGCAACCACCAGACCGACGACGGTGAACTGATGACACTCGCCGAGGCCGGTGTGAGCGAGCTTGCCACCGCCTACACCGAGCTGCCGTTCCTGGACCGTCAGGGCAACGTGCACCTCGAGCGCAGCAGTGCCACGATGTCCGATGGGCAGACGGTGGACATGACCGACGTGTACTTCAGCGTGGCGGCTCAGGACGCTGCCGCTGCTGGCGTCACGCTGACCGGGATCGCCGAATTGCTGAACGCAAATGGTGGCCAAACGCCGGTCGACGCGGGGTGGTTGTTCTCATAGGCGCTGCAAGCTGCCAGCGCGCAGCCATCGCGCTGGCTAGCTGCCTTCAAGCGGAGACAAGCGCGGGAGAATACCGCGGGCGTTTTTCCTTCGGCTGAAGTCGATGGGTTGCAAGGGGGGACACTGCAAGGTGTCCCCATTTTTTCAGCCGGCTTGGCTCTTGAGCACGGATACCTGCGGCTTGCCTTCGCAGATTTCTCCAATCACCGTGGCGTGGTCGAATCCCTCCTGCAGGAAAATCGCCAGGACTTCGGTGACCACTTCGGGCGCACAGGCGACCAGCAGGCCACCACTGGTCTGCGGGTCGGTCAGCAGTGCCTGTTCGGGGTCGCTGAATGATTTCTTCTGGAGACTGACGTGCTCGCCATAGCTCACCCAGTTGCGCCCGGAAGCGCCGGTGATACAGCCTTTTGCTGCGTAACCGAGCGCATTCGGCAACAAGGGCAGGGCCGTGAAATCGATCTTTGCCGCAACGCCCGAGGCCTTGCAGATTTCGACCAGGTGGCCGAGCAGGCCAAAACCGGTGACGTCGGTCATCGCGTGCACACCGGACAGGCAGGCGAGTGCACGACCCGGCGTGTTGAGCTGTGTCGTTTCGGCGATCATCGCGGTGTAGCAGGCGTGCGACAACAGTCCTTTCTTCAGCGCCGCGCTGAAGAAGCCCACCCCGAGTGCCTTGCCTAGAATCAGCTGGTCGCCAGGGCGGGCGCCGGAATTGCGTTTGAGGTTGTCCGGATGCACCAGACCAATGGCAACCAGGCCGTAAATCGGCTCGACAGAGTCGATGGTATGTCCGCCGGCAATTGGAATGCCCGCCCTGGTACAGATGGATTCACCGCCTTCGAGGATTCGTTTGATGGTGGCCAGCGGCAGCTTGTTGACCGGCATGCCGACGATTGCCAGGGCCAACAGCGGCACGCCTCCCATCGCATAGACATCGGAGAGTGCGTTGGTCGCGGCGATGCAGCCAAAGTCGAAAGGATCATCGACGATCGGCATGAAAAAGTCGGTGGTCGCCACCAGCGCCTGCTCGGCGCTGAGTTGATAGACGGCAGCGTCATCGCTGGTTTCGATACCCACCAGCAATTGCCGAGGCACGATCGCTGACGAGGTCTTGGCGAGGATCTGTTCGAGTACGCCGGGAGCGATCTTGCATCCGCAACCGCCGCCGTGCGAGAACTGCGTCAGTCTGAGCGCTGCGGTCGAGGGGACTTGCGGTGCAGCAGCTTCGTTGGTTCCGGTTTTTTTTCTGGACATTTTTCTTGACCACGCAGGGCGGATGTGCGGTGTCGCAGGCGATGGCGAAGACCATCTCTACGCGAAAACATTCATGAGTCGCTGAAGTGACTTTCCCATTAACTAGCGTCAAATCCCGCTTCTTCGACCACCTGCCGCAACTCCGCGGCGCTTACCAGCGCTGGGTCACAGGCGATGCTGGCTTGCCCAGAAGCGAGGGATACCTCTACCTGCTCGACACCGGGCAGCGCCTGGAGGGCTGCGGTGACACTCTGCACGCAACCCTGGCAACTCATTCCGGCTACCGCAATCACGATTTTTTCCATCAGACCTTCCGATTAGAGAGTCCGGCCCCGGGCCTGTCTCCGGCGTGCCAGCGTTTGAGGAGCAGCGAGTTGGACACCACAGAGACCGAACTCATTGCCATCGCGGCGCCTGCGATCACCGGACTGAGCATTCCCAGCGCCGCCAGGGGAATGCCAAGCACATTGTAAATGAATGCGCAGAACAGATTTTGCCTGATTTTCCGTAGCGTCGCACGCGAAAGCAGGATGGCGTCGGCGATTCCGTTGAGATCGCTGCGCACCAGCGTCACGTCGGCTGCCGCGATGGCTGCATCGGAACCTGCGCCAATGGCGAAGCTGACGTCGGCAGCCGCCAGCGCCGGTGCGTCGTTGATCCCGTCGCCGACCATCGCCACCACAGCCTTGCCGGTCTTCAGCGCATTGACCGCTGCCGCTTTGTCCGCGGGCAGGATGCCGGCCTGGAAATCATCGATACCGGTCTCCTGGGCAATCGCCGTGGCGGTTCCAGGATGGTCACCGGTCAGCATCACGACGCGGATTCCCATGCCATGGAGGCGAGCCACGGCGGCACGCGAGGTCTCGCGGAGCGGGTCGGCGATGGCCAGGAGCGCTAGGGCCAGGGAGCCATCGTCCCCGGCACATGGGGTGCTGCGCTGCTCAGTCAGGACCACGACGGTCTTGCCGGTCCGTTGCAGAGTGTTGATCAGATCCTCGGGCAAAGCCAGGCCATGGCAGCTGTCCGGCGCAGCCAGCCGCAGCCAGCGCCCGGCGACCCGGCCTTCGACGCCACGACCGGGAATCGCCCGAAACTCGTCAAGTTCCGGCAAGATCGTCCCGGCGGCCTGAGCGTGCTGCAGGATTGCCCGCCCCAGCGGATGTTCCGATCCCTGTTCCAGGCCAGCAGCCAGCGCCAGCGCTTCCTCGGCAGACGTCGACAAAGGGACGAGATCGGTGACGACCGGTTCGCCTCGCGTCAGGGTCCCGGTCTTGTCGATTGCCAGTATGCTGACCTTCTCGGCGCGCTCGAGCGCTTCGGCATTCCTGACCAGGATGCCGGCTGCGGCGCCCTGACCGCTGGCGACCATGATCGCCGTCGGCGTGGCCAGTCCGAGGGCGCAGGGACAGGCAATCACCAGCACCGCCACGGCATTGACCAACGCGCTGCTGAAAACGCCGGAATAAGCCCACCAGGCGATCAAGGTAAGCAAGGCGATGGCGCAGACGACCGGTACGAATATTGCCGAAACCCGGTCAGCGAGTCTCTGCACCGGCGCTTTCGACCCCTGCGCTTCGGCCACCATGCGAATGATTCCGGCGAGCAGGGTGTGCTCGCCAACGCTGGTGGCCCGGCAACGCAGCATTCCCTCGCCGTTGGTGGTGGCGGCAAAGACGCGGTCGCCGCGGCGCTTGGCCAGCGGCATGCTTTCACCGGTGAGCATGGCTTCATTGACGTTCGACGAACCGTCGATCACCTCGCCGTCTACCGGCAGGCTTTCGCCGGGACGGACAATGAAGATGTCCCCTGGTACCAGCAGAGCGGCGTCGATGTCGAGCAGTTGTCCGTCGCGTTCGACACGGGCCATTCTCGGTTGCAGGCGGATCAGCGCCTCGATGGCCTCGCTGGTCTTTGCCTTGGCGCGTGCCTCGAGCAGCTTGCCGAGCAGCACCAGCGTGATCACTGCCGCCGAGGCCTCGAAGTAAACATGCAGGTCTGTAGCAAGCGACAGGGTGACGACCAGGCTGAAGCCGTAAGCCATGCTGGTACCGAGCGCGACCAGCACGTCCATATTGGCGCCGCCAGCGCGCAGGGCTTTCCAGGCGCTATCGTAAAAACGCCAGCCGATCCAGAATTGTACCGGTGTCGCCAGCAGCAGTTGCAGCCAGCGGGGCAGGAAATCCTGGTGGGCGTGAACGTCAGAATCGAACATGCTTAGCATTTGCGCGGCCAGCGGCAGCGTCAGTGCGGCCGAGATCCATAAACGACGCAATTCGGCCTGCTCGCTGGCGCGTTTTCTTGCCTTTTCTTCCGCCTGAGAACGATCATCGGCCAACCGGCCTGTGAAGCCGGCGCGCTTGACAGTGGCGATCAATAGCGCTGGTGCTACGACGCTGGGAAGGTAACGAACCGTCGCTTGCTCGGTCGCCAGATTGACCACTGCGTCTACCCCCGGCAGACGGTTGAGCATTTTTTCCAGCCGTGCCGAGCAGGCCGCGCAGCTCATGCCGGCGATGGCCAGCTCAAGAGTCTGCGGTGGCAGATCGCTGGGTAGCCGAGAATCGGAGCCTGATTCGCTCATCCGCTGCGGAGTACCCGTGGCGCCAGTCCCAGCACCCCGAGCAGTCCCCAGATGCCAAAACCGAGAATCAGCAGCCCGCAAGCCAGGCGAACCCCTCGTTTCATGGCATAGGCCTGGAGGCGGGCGGCGAGCAGGCCGGCGAGCAGCAAATTGGGCAGGGTGCCGACACCGAAGGCCAGCATCAGGCCGGCCCCATGCACCGCAGAACCGCTGGTGAGGGCAGTTGCCAGGGCACTATAGACCAGGCCGCAGGGTAGCCAACCCCATACCAGACCGAGCGGAAAGGCCTGCGCCACGCTGTGTGCAGGCAGATAGCGGCGGCTCAGCGGTTGCAGATGCCGCCACAGCTTCTGGCCGCAGCGCTCGCTGAATGCCAATACCCGGGTGACGCCCATCAGGTAGAGACCCAGCGCGATCAACATCCCGTTGGCAAGCAGATAAAGGACGGTGCGAACCGGCCATTGAGCGGAAAGGGCCATGCTGGCTTCACCGAGCGCACCAGCCATGGCACCGGCGGTGGCATAGCTGACGATGCGTCCGGTGTTGTATGCCATGTGCATGGAAAGGCTTGCCGGTGCACCCATCGACAGCGCGCCGACGATGCCGCCGCACATGCCGACACAGTGCGTACCTCCCAGCAGACCGATCAACAACAGGGCGAGATGGCTGGATTCAGGCATCAGTGTGAAAGTCGCATCAGCGACTCATGAATCTCCCCGCCTCACGCGCGGGAACGAAGGCGGGGTTTCGCGGAGCACTGCTCCGCGCCGCCGCAGCCAGCCCGCGACGCAGCGCGGGCCGTGGGAGGAGTAGGGGGTTGAGAGGAGAAATTCGCAGAGCATGCTCTGCGCCCATTGAATGATTCCGGCGTGCACATCGGAATGCGCCCTGCAAGGGAGGGAAAGAGTCATGACTTTCATGATCGGGAGTGCCTAACGTGCCTTCGATTGGCGCCAGAGTACGAAGTACGGAGGCGTCCGCTCCAACGACTGGTCGAACCAGGAGGTCATCATAAAATGGAAGCCTTGTTCTCAGCAAATTTTGATCGCAACTACCCGTTGCTTCTGCCGTACCTGCAGCGCGAGGGGCTGCAACCCAGGACCATAGAGGCTTACTCGCGCGCCATACGCCGAGCGTGATCGTTGCAGCATGTGTCGATTGGCTCTACGATTGCGCCATGTCCAACCCTGAGTCATCCGCCGGGCGACCGCTGCGGCGTCCCTTGCTCACCCCTGACTCCCTGCCCGAGTTGCCTTCAGCTATTGAGGGCGTGGACGAGACGGTTTGGGTCGAGGTGATCCGCAAGATGGATGAGGTTTACAACGATCTCCTGCAATACGAGGTGGTCCTCGAACAGAAGAACGCCGCGCTCGAGGACTCGCAGCACTTCATCGAGAGCGTTCTGGCGTCGATGTCGGACATCCTGATCGTCTGTAACCGGCACGGTGCGATTCAGGAGGTTAACGATTCGCTGTGCCGCTTTATCGGGCAGGACGAGACCGTCTTGCGTGGGCAACCCCTCTGCAATCTTTTCGCCGATACCGCGTCGCAGCAACGTGCTCGCGATTTCTTCTCGCCGGCACGCCCGGCACCCGTTCAGGATTGCGAACTGCTGATCTGCGGCCGCGATGGCAGCCCACTTCCGGTCTCGCTGAATTGCACGCCACGTCTTTCGGGAACAGGCAAGCTGGTTGGGATGGTGCTCACCGGTCGCCCGGTCGGCGAGTTGCGGCGTGCCTATCACGCGCTGCAGCAGGCACACGACGATCTCAAGCGCACCCAGCAACAACTTCTGCAGGCAGAGAAAATGGCTTCACTCGGACGTCTGGTGGCTGGTGTCGCGCATGAGTTGAACAATCCGATCAGCTTTGTTCTCGGCAATGTTCTGGCCCTCCGGCGTTACACCGCGCGCTTGCAGACCTATCTGCAAGCGATGCACTCGGACCTTTGCACGCGCTCGACGAAACTCGAAGAATTGCGCCAGGAACTGCGCATTGACCGCATCATGGCCGACCTGCCGCCGCTGCTCGACGGTATGAGCGAAGGGGCCGAGCGTACGCGCGACATTGTCGATGGACTGAAGCGCTTTACGGCCATCGATCGCAGCGCTGCCGAGCCCTTCAACCTCGCTGAAGTCCTTGCGCGTGCGGTACGCTGGGTGACACGCGCGGATCCGCGCAATTTTCGGGTGACGATCGATCTGCCGCAGGAGTTGTCGGTCATGGGTTCTTCCGGCCAGATGCAGCAGGTGCTGATGAATCTCGTGCAGAACGCCCGTGACGCCTGCAGCAGCGGCGAATCACCCAGCCTCGAGATCAGCGCCGAGCAATGCGATGGCATGATCAGGGTGCACTTCGCGGACAACGGGCCAGGAATCACACCCGAGAATCTGTCGCGGCTGTTTGACCCTTTCTTCACGACCAAGCCGATCGGGCAGGGAACCGGGCTTGGCCTGTCGATCAGCTATGGCATTGTCGAACGCCACGGCGGTCGACTCGAAGCGGCCAACAGAGAGGAGGGCGGCGCTCGGTTCACCCTGACCTTGCCGCTAGCGAAGGCTGAAGCGACCAAGACCCTGGTCCACGGCCCGCAGTCATGATCCATGCATGGACGAAGACTATTCGAGTCTCGTTCCTTCGATTCCCGTGAGGGTGAAGTCAATCTTGACGATCATCCGACACTTCACTGCTTCTCCTCCACGTTGCCCCGGTGAGAACGGTGTGATGCGGAAGGCTGCCCGGGCCGATTCTTCGAAAATGCCGGGGGGGTTGGCCTCCAGAATCTCCAGATGACGCAACTGGCCACTTTCATCGATCAATAACAATAAGCGAACCCACCCTTCAATGTTATGGACTTGAGCGTGCGGTGGATAGGCGGGTACCACGGAGATCAAGGGATACGGTTGTTCATCGAGTTCGGATGATTTGAAGAAATATTCCTTGATTGGGAGCTGAATCGTCGGGGAGGTATTGGGTGACCAGGCGGAATCCTGATTGCTGGCTTGAGCTATTTCCTGCGGAATCGATAGCGGGTCGTTTGCCTCTGTTTCTGTGAGTGGCGCTGGAAACCGAAGCTGAGTCTCAGGGGACGCACTGGGTGGGGCGGATAGCCACTGACCGTTGGCCTCGGCGATTGTGAACGGAGCTAATCGCGGGGCTGCTGTTTCAAAGGGTAGCGTTGGCTCGCTGCTTCCCGTCTTCGGGGAATTCTCGATTCGGATCTCCAGACGAGCGGGTGCTGTGGACAGGGTCGGGGCCCTTGCGGGCCCCAGGATGAAAAGCATCTCGGCATGCAGCAAGGCTGACAGCAGCAGCCAGCCTGCCAGTTGCCGTGTCATCGGCAGAGGCGCCTCCGGGATGGGAGCAGCTTACCGGTCATCTCTCGGGTTCCTGGAACCAGTAGGTACGCTGACCCACACCAAGCGTGCCGAGCAGATCGGCCTTGCAGTTGCCGTCACTGCAGGATTCACTAAAAATCTTCTTGTCATGGAAGATGGTGATGGTATCTGATGGAAAACCGCGTATTGCAAAATTGGAGGAAACGCGCGAATCGCTGCTGGTGATGCTACCGCTGTGGTCGGTATCAATCACCACGCTGCCTTCGAGAGCGTTCATGGCGTACGTCGTTCCTTTCCCAGGCGGCAGGCAGACAGATGCCGAAGCAAGCGGACTATAGGTTCCGAAACGCAGTACGTTGAAGAAGACCGTTGGGGCATTGACCACCTTCTCGCCGCCATCCACTCCGCCAGTTTCAAGTCTCATCACCCAGCCGAGTTTGTCGACAAGTGCAGTTTGCGCCACCGTCTGCTGTTCTGTGGTGCCAAACTGAATCAGGTTGTCAGTCAGATCATAGAAATCACTCGTGCTTGGGTCAGAAGAGTATTTGATGAGAGACCTCCCGGTCGTCGCCAAACCCGTATCGAAATCCTTGATCATGAACATCAGATCATGGTTATCGGTGCGCAAAGGATTTTCCTTGTCCCCAGTCCCGACGTATACCGCGTCAAAGCGCTGCCCCTGGTATTTCTGTTTCACTACGGCGGGAGGGAAGAAAATTCTTCGCCGCGGTGTTGCACCATTGGTCAGATCAGCAAACTTGGTGGCGGTCCAGCTTGACGGCGTGTCACTGTCGACATCGAAACGCCAGACGTTTCCACCCAAATCGCCAAGATACAATCGATCGGTATAACCATTTGAATCGAGATCGGTGTTGAGAGGAGCGGCATCCGAAGGAATGCTGAACAACATCCCGGACACCTGGGTGTTGGCTCCGGCACTGGCCGCCGGTGTGAAGCTCCTGATCAGTTCGCCGGTTCTGCCGTTCACAAAAAATACGCCGCGACCCATTGGTGTGCTCGTGCTCGTAATACTTTCGACCCTGACCGTGCCCGTCGGGGGCGTGTGTAATGAATCACTCACCGTATAGGTAAAGCTTCGGGCACCTGTGACCGTGATGGTTTTGGCGCCGTTATAGCCATCCGGCGTCGCGCCCGAGACCTGCACCGAATCACCCGTGGTGAAACCATGATCCACGGGGGTGGTGGCCGTTGCCGTCGTTCCCGATCGCGTGATCGTCACCGAGATCTGGTCATTGGCGACCGGATCATAACCGGCACCAAAAATCAGCACTGGGTCGGAACTTGCGCGCATCCTGGTGAAGGCCGGTGTGGACCAGGTTTCACCCAGTTCATTAAACCCGGAAGTACTATGGTCGATTTTCCACATGAACTTGGGTGCCGCACGGTCGGAAATGTCGAGAACGTAAACTGCACGGCCACCACGGCGCATGCCGAAGACCAGATAAGCCTTGTCGCTCGAGGTGATCTTGCCATCATCATCAAGATCCTCAAGGTAAATCCTCGGGCTGCCGTCGCCTGTGATGAGATGCTCGCCGACCGGGTTTTCATACATCGACTTGAGTTTCGGGATGTACTCTTCCGGCATGAAAGCCCATTGCTCCTTGCCCGTCGCCGTATCCACGGCATGCAACAGCCCATCATTGGACATGTAGAACATATCGGTGACCGGGGGAACGGTCGTGCCGTCGTATGTAAGGATGCTCGGGCTGGAATGCAGCACATCCCCATGTGGCCAGGTTCGCCATGTGGAGCAAACGGTTGTTGAATCGGCGTCCTTGCATCCTGCATTGGCTGGATCACCCCCACGGGCATGGTTGAGGATGGTTGCCCGCATTGCATCAGTCATCGAGGCGTCGCCCAGCAAATCCTTGGTGATTGTCGAATTGACTTCCGACATGGCATTGCTGGCGTTGGTCAGGAGTGGCTCGCTGCTGCTGGAGAGATGCGTGTAAAGCTTACGCGAAGAGGGCGTGGATCCGGACGCTGTCTTCAATACATATCCGGTTCCTCCCTGATTGGGTTTGCTACCGTCCGGAGCAGTCGTATCACTCCAGTAACTCACGGCCTCGTCCCGCACCCTGGCTATTTTCAGGATCCTGTCGAATTCCTCGATGTTTCTCAGGCCATCTGCGGTAAAGGTCGTTTGCCCGGTCAGGCAAAGCGGGATTTGAACGTTGTCGACGTCAAGACCACAAGCCGTGGCATTGCTGCTAAGCTTGAATTTCTTGACCGTACCTTCCCAGGACTGTTGCAGGCTGGGACGGAAGAAGGCCAGAAAAATGTCGTCCGAACTCTCGGAACGGTTGGTAGCCGAGATGGGCACGGTTGGCGCAGCAAGCGTCGGATTCCAGTCGCGGATAGTATCGATCGCTTTGGCCAGTGCAGTCGACAGTTCGCCACTGTCTTTTGCCTCGTAGAACGCGCCGCCGCCGCTCGTGGCGGCTTTTTCAAGGACAGGCGAGGAGCCACCGGCAAAACCCACCGTGTAGGTGGCGACTGATTGAATGCCCACAAGCGAGTCAGTGGCTGTGGCACCACCGGGAGACATGTCGCCATTGGCCATGAAATAGGTCAGCTCGTCCAGCCAGACATAATTGCTGGGGTAAGCAATATCTGTTGGGCCATACGGTAGGCCGGCATTTTCGAACTGCGTTGAGGGAGTGGCTTGCAGCGTCTTGATCGTGTCCGCCCGGTAAGGCGGGCCCTGGATGAGTGCCTGAACCTGGGTATCCGCCTGATTGTCGTTCTCGGGGCCGCCATCCGAAATCAGAACCACATAGTTCTTCTGGCAAACCGCAGGGGTCGAGCGATTCGGGTTGCTCATCATGGGCGAGTCGTATTTTCCTGCGACAATGGCTGAGGGGTCACTGTCGGCCGATACCGTGCCACCGCCGACGGCGGGGGTGGCATTGGTTCCGAACAGGGGGGGTTCTCCACGAAAGTACAGGTAAGCTTCGTACATCACTTCCGTCAGCGGGGTCGTGCCGGTGGCCACTACACTGTTGATTGCACGCGAGATGCTTACGCGATTGACATAATCGGAGTCCGTTTCGCTGGACCCCATGCGACGGATCGGATAGACGATATTGCCTCCCTGGCTACCTTGAGTGTTACGGATGGTAATGTCGTTGGGCAGTTTGTTGTAAACCATCAGGCCGAAGCGGATACCATTCGTTTTGGCGACCAGGTCAGTCAAGGCATCCTTGGCGATCTGCAAGCGTGTCTTGCGCCCGATCGGGGCACCTGTTGCCCCTTTCGCTCCGTATTTCCAGTTGAGGTAATTGACCGAGTACATGTCGACCGCATTGGGATAGCTCGCCGACGGGTCGGTTGGCGTATAGGCCGCCGTCGTTCCTGTGGCGGAGTTGGTGGCATTCCAGTCCTGGCCAAAAGTACGGTCGATGGCCGCAGTCATGAAGCTGTTGCCGGGATTGCCCGTCGTGCCGTTATCGGCCTTGCAGTCGTGCACAAGATGGTTGGTACCGGCAGCAAACGGATAGACGATGTAATCGGCTGAATCGCCTGGGGTGGTGGAAGATATGGTCTGATTGGTGCAGGCACTGGTGGGATTGGGGAGGTAGCGACATGCGGGAGAGCCTTCACGGACTTCGCAGGTGGTGGTGGTATCGGATTTGCTGGTGCACCCGACGCTGGTGCCATTCCCACTGTTGAGTGCGGCATTGGGATAGACCGTGGAACCAATGGTGATATTACCCAAAGTCATGTCGCAGTAGTTGGGGCTGCTCCCGCCAGATGCACAGGCGCTGGCGCCCAGGACGTTGCCCTGACCAGTGCAAGAACCGCTGCAGGTGCCGCCATAGTAATAGGTGCCGGTCCCCTCAACCAGGATCGAGCTTCGGCCAGACCAACTGCAGCCATGGGGGTTGGCGGATGTGTAGGAATTGTTCAGGTTCTGTGGGGTACCGCAAGCGGCAGGCTCCGTGCTGCAATCGCTACCACTGGTGCCGGTGCTTTGGCAGGTGGCACCATTCTTGACCCAATACTTGATGGTGCCGGTGCCATCTTGCGGAGGGGTGCCCGAATCATGCGCCGAGTAAGCGCCCTGGTTACCATCCGTTCCTGGATCGGCATCGAGCACACAGGTACGCGTGCACAGCGTGGTGGTAATTGCGCCAGTCGCACTTAGCCTGAGCAGGGTCCCCGGCTGATCGTAATAGGCAGGAGTGCCGGTCATCTTACCGAAGGCCGGTGTTGGCGAGGCATCGCGATTGCCTTTCCAGGCCTTGTGCAAGGCCGTCGTGGTATCGGCGCTGATATCATAAAGTTTCAGCAATTCGACCACGACCGAATTCGTTGGCGACTCTCCTGCGAAATTCTGGAAATTGAACCCCCCCATGTCGGCCTTGAGATCAGTCCAGCCCGAACGCGAGGAGGTGCCTTGGGTGCGAATGGGTTGTCCCTGGTCGCCAATGTCGTCGCGACTGCTAAATGGCGCCGACCGCGGGTAACTGTCGCGTATTGGGTAGGGTGATCCGCCACCTGCGGTGCCCAGAAACTCGCTGCGTGCGCGGATTTTGCTGCCGATCGTGCCCACCACGCTGCCCGCCACGATCTCCACGGTAGCCGTCCGGGTGCCACCGAGGCTATTGGGGTAGGTGCTGTCGCCATTCATTACACGCCCGTTAATCAGGTCCAGATAGGGTTCCCAGCGTTGCCATGGCTGTTTTTCGTATTTCCCCGTATTGCGCGGATAGGGCGTTGGCGCAAAGACTGTCGAGGGGAGAAGCTTCTCCAGAGAATCATTACATTGGTTGTAGCTACGTGAATCAGCGAGCGGCCCATAGTCGATCCCCGCACGCACGTTGGCGGGAAAACCACTCTGCGCCACACCACCCAGCCAACGATTGAAGGAATTCGACCACAGTCGCTTGTCCGTTTCCGGGGTATCGGTTGGCAGCCAGTAGATCCATCCGGCATTTTTGTAGTTGCGATAGATATTGCGTACACCGGGATCGCCTGTTTCGGTGGCTTTGGAGTAAACCGAGGCGGCATCCTTCTGTCTTGCACGCTCAGCCGTATCCCCTGCCCAGTATCCGTATTTGGCGTTCACGTTGCCAGGATCCAATACGGTATCCGATATTTGGGAATCGATCATGTTGGAGTCGTTCCACAGATACTCCACATGCGAATCGTAGGCGCCGGGATACTCGCGCCATCCTTCCGGGGTGTTCATCGAGTCGGAAGTGTCGAGAAGCAGCAGTACCGCGGGTTCCGCGGTGCTGCCGGCGTAAGTCGTCGACAGATAGATGTCCGTATCTCGTGCCGAGGCAGTACTGGAGAACAGGGACAGTGGCAGCACGTTCAACGGGTTGGCCAATGCCGCAATCAGGGTCCACGCGACACGTCGTTGCCAGGGCCTGAGGGTATTCTGGGTCGGGTTGGGGGCTAGCATGATCGTGCCTCGCTTATCGTCATCTGTTGAATGATCAGGAGCAACCGCCGGGCGGCAAGATGCCGCGAATCCCCTGATTGACAATGGTTCTGCCGGCAAAAACCGGGTCTCTGGCATCCGCCCGAACGTCGAAATAGACGGCCTGCAGGGCGCTTGGACCCAGCATGTTGCCGCTGCCCACCCCGGCAAAGTCGGTGCACGCCACTTCGTTGGCGGTCAAGGTGACATTCGTCAGGTGGCTGAATTGTCGGGAAGTAAAATCGAAGTCATCGCTCAGATTGACGTCCAGGACGGCGCCATGGAAGAAATTTCCTCGGTTCCTGTTCATGAAATCCCAGATGGCGGCCTCTGCATTGGCCAGGTTCTGGGCCGAAATCTGGCTGGCGCCACCGATTCTCAGTTCGATGACGCCGGTGCGCAGCATGGAGATCACCAGCAGCGTCATGATCACCATCATGATCAGGCTGAACATCAATACCACGCCGGCTTGTGATTGAGCGGTTGTTTTCATGGGGATGGTCATGATGAGGGTAAAAATGCAAGCCGTTGAGCGATGTTGCGAACCTGAAAGGATTGCGTGAAGACATGTCGATGATAGTTGCAGGGCAGACCGTCCTCCTGGCAGTTCACTTCGGCAGTCCCGTCACCATCCAGATCGTAGGAGCGGCTGCGATCGTCATAGTCGTTGCTCGGCTTGGGCGAGCGAACCAACAGGGAGATCCTCGCTGTCACCACCCGCTCCGCAAACTGTGCGGCCGTCGGTGTCTCGGTGTAGGTCACCGGCGCACCCGTGCCGCCGGTGCCGAGACCATAGAGAATCCGTACCGCTTCGATACCTTCCGCGATAGCGACCTCGGACATGGTCGTGCCGGCAAGTTCCTGCCGTACCAATGTGGGAATTGGCTGGTTGCCGTCATCGGAGGCAAGACAGGCTCCGCCCGTACCGGTAGGACGACTGCAGGGGCGAAGATAGTATGCCCTGGCCTGATAGGGATAGATTGGCGCCTCGGTTCCACCCAGAAAAAGTCGTTTGGGCGGTGTCCCTAAACCGGCATATTGGTCGCCCCGGAACAGGATCCCGCCGCTTGGATCCGACTGCACATACAATGTCCCGGCGTTCAGGGCGGCAGGCAGCACCGCGATTCCCGTGGCTCCGCGCACCACGAGAATGAAGCTGCCAGTGAGGAAATTGGCCGAATTGATGCAGGACATGCCGGCAAGCGTGTCCGTACCGAGCGCTTGCGCGAAATTGATGGCCCAGTTGGTGCCACAATCGTTGGTAATGGCAATGGCCACCGGAATGGTCAGGTCGTTCGTGGCCATGTGGCCATAGAAGCCCGCCATACGAAGGTCGGCGCCAATGGTATTGAGTGCATAGGCGCCGTTCTCCTGCATGCGGGAGAATTCGTCATTGACCTTGAACACGCGGGTGGAATTGGCGAATAGACCGCCCAGGGCGAGCAGCAGGATGATGCCGATCGTCATGGCGACCATGACTTCGACCAAGGTCATACCGCGTTGTCGCGCATGTGCTGTGGGCCGAATGAACTTGCGCATGATCATCATGAACATCCCCAGGGTGCGGCGGCGTTCAACTGGCAGGTGACAACCGTGAGGGTGACCAAGCGGCGGCGCGCAGCAGTTCCGTAAAGTCCCGCGCCGCATGCCGAGGCCGTTGTGGCGTCAGGGGCGACGGTATCGCTCTCACCCTGCCATGCCACGCTGACCAGGAATACTGGTTGAGTGGCGGCGGGTCTCTCGATACATCCCCTGGCTCCGATGATGCCGCCAACACGATTGGTCGCAGCATCCTTGATTTCCGATTCACCAGCAAGCACGCCGTCCCAGGTGGCGAGGTGATTCTGCGCAATCTGCTGGCTGGTGCAGCTGGGACCGCTCAAACACTTGGCGTCGCTGGCAAGCGCCTTGTACGTTGCGAACAAGCCTCCTCGTCCAGGCATGCCCGTCCCTTCGGTGACCCCCGTCACGTAGAACGGGGCTCCGCCCTGATTGGCGCGAATTTTTTCGGCCATTTCCTGTGCCATGGCCAGCGCCTGTTGGCGTTGATAGGCCTCAAACCCAGCGCGCTGCCCCTTGAGCATGAGGGCTGCAATGCCGAGCAAAGCAATCATGAGGATGAGCAGGGAAATCAGCACCTCAAGAAGGGTGAATCCGCGCGTGGCCTGCTGAAAGAATTTCATGGCGCGTCCTCAAGGGCAACCGGCAACGCCGCTGACAGTCGTGACACGACCCGTCGGGCTGAACTCCAGCAGGCGTGCCGGTACGCTCGGGGAAATGAGCGTGGAACTGACGGTGATCCCCCGAATCCCCGTTTTTTCGGCGCCGGCATTATAGGTACGCACCCGGCCGTCTCCTCCAAAGCTCAGAACGTCGATCGAATTGTCCACATTCGTACCAACGCTGCAGACTCTGACGGTATTGTCGAGGGCCGGTCGGGAGATGAGGACTCCTTCACCTGCGTCCCACACCCCGTCGCGGTCGGCATCGTCAAAGACCTGCCAGCCACCAATCCACTGGGACGTAGTACGCGTGATGCCGACGCGGGTGCCGCGCTTGATCGCTTCGATGCGCGCCAGAGCCAGGTCAGCCGTGAGGTCCGAAGTCACTGTCCTGAGGCGTTGATTGGCGATCATTTCCTGAAAGGGAAGCGTGGCCATGCTCATCAGAATCCCGAGGATGACAATGACGACGATCAGTTCAATCAGGCTGAAGCCGTGATTCAGCCCTGGTTTGCTGGCCGTTACCATGGCTTGTCCGTGCCTGCCGTGTAGACATTATCTCCATCGGTGTCTCGCCACTTCAGGGTTCTGTTGTTGATCACCAGATTTCCGTCCCCAGCCATTCTGGCGCCTGCCTTCGGGGCCATGAACAGCAGGAAGGCAGGAGGCGTGGCCGCATTATTCACGCCGGTAAAATCGGGGTCGGCGTAGTCTGTGGCAACGTCTGTCGGAGTGCTCATGCCCAGTCCGCCAGCGCCGACACCGAGCAGGGTTGCGTATTGCCGATTGTCAAGCAGATACTGCTCCTGACGCTGCGCAACATCGAGCAAGAATTGCTGGGCGGCGGCACGATGGGCTCGACGGATATACTCGTTGTAGGCCGGTACGGCAATCGCCAGCAAAATGCTGATGATCGCCACAACCATCATTAATTCAATCAGCGTAAAGCCGGAACTGTTGGGTTCTCTTGGATGATTGATCATCATTTTGCCTGGGAGGTAACGTGTTGGGCATGGCCTCAAGCGGGTCGGGCGGGGCCCAGACACAGCTCATCATAGTCGAGGGTGGGCTGCGAGCAAGCACGGCACGATATACGGCGGCTTGTGGGAGATGAGTGGTGCGGGGGGTATCGTTCGGCTGAGATCGAAGGGCTGGCAGTGGTCGAACCAGGCATTTTTCGAGATCATATCCGACGTATTTAATGGCAAGAAAATCGTCAGCCGCCATCCCAATGAGCGAACCACCGGGTAGTAGTTCGCCCGGGGTGATGACTACTGTAGTTCGCGCGGCAGGGCGAAGGTCACGTTTTCTTCAGTGCCGTCGAGTTGGCCTACCTTGGCCGGGTCGCCACCCGACAGGCGATCAACGACCTCCTGGACCAGCACCTCCGGGGCGGAGGCGCCGGCGGTGACGCCAACCCGGCTGGCGCCAGCGAGCCAGGCCGGGTCAATCTGTTCGGCCTGGTCGATGAGATAAGCGCGGCTGCCAATCAGTTCAGCGACTTCACGCAGGCGGTTGGAATTGGAACTCGACCGACTGCCGATGACGAGGATGACTTCGGTGGATCTGGCTAGCTGCTTGACCGAATCCTGTCGGTTCTGCGTGGCGTAGCAGATGTCGTCCTTCTTCGGGCCGATGATCTCGGGAAAACGCGCCTTCAAGGCCGCCACTACCTGGGCGGCGTCGTCGACCGACAGGGTGGTCTGTGTAACGTACGCCAGGCGGGCCGGCGCGTTGACCTGCAACTGGCGCGCGTCGACGACTGTCTCGACGAGATACATGCCATCAGGGCTTTGTCCCATGGTTCCCTCGACCTCAGGATGCCCCTTGTGGCCAATCATCACGATCTCGCGGCCCTCCTTGCGCATCTTGGCGACTTCGGCATGCACCTTGGTGACCAGTGGACAGGTGGCATCGAAGACCTTGAGGCCGAGTGCTGCGGCCTCTTCACGGACTGCCTTCGAGACGCCGTGGGCACTGAATATGACTGTACTGCCGGCGGGTGCCTGAGCCAGTTCGTCAATGAAGATGGCGCCCTTGGCACGCAGATCGTCACAGACGAACTGGTTATGCACCACTTCATGGCGGACGTAGATCGGTGCACCGAGGGTTTCGATGGCGCGTTCGACGATGGCGATGGCGCGCTCGACACCAGCGCAGAAACCACGTGGATTGGCAAGAATGACTTGCATGCGGGGCCTCACATGATGGCGATGATTTCGACTTCGAAACGGATCGGCTTGCCGGCAAGTGGATGGTTGAAATCGAAGAGCGCACCGCTGTCGGTCAGCTCGCGCAGAAAACCGGCAAAGCTGGTTGACCCGTTCGGGGAGCTGAACTCGATCAGAGAGTTGACCCGAAGTTCGATTTCCGGCGGCAACGCACTACGGGCGATGCGTTCGACGAGGCGTGGGTTGTGGGATCCAAAGGCGTCCAGACCGGCAAGATGGAAAACGTGACGCTTGCCGGCGGCAAGGCCGAGCAGGCAGCTTTCGAGCGAGTCGGCAAGCTGGCCACTGCCCATCTGGAGAGTGGCCGGCGAGAGGTCGAAAGTGCTGACGTAATCTCCGCCGTCATCGGCAGAGAGGCGGTAGTGCAGCGTCAGGAAGCTGTCGGACCTCACTGTAGCGACGGCAGCAGGCAGTGAGTCGGCGTTTGGTATGTCGATCAAGACGGCTCCTGGTGGCGGGTGTGCATGGAATCGGGCGTGCCCGGTTTGCGCGCAAACTGGTCCCAAGCCATCAGCAGCGCACCGATACAGATGGCCGAGTCGGCGATGTTGAAGGCTGGCCAGTAGAAACCCGCAGCGTGCCATTGAATGAAGTCAACCACGGCGCCGAAGCGCAGGCGGTCGATGACGTTTCCCAGCGCACCGCCGAGGATCAGGGTGAGGGCCAGCGAGAGTCTGAACTCACCGCTGTGACGCGGCAGGATGCTGACGATCCAGACCGAGATGCACAGCGCCAGGACCGTGAAAAACCAGCGTTGCCAACCGCCGGCGTCGGACAGGAAACTGAAGGCGGCACCGGGGTTGAAGGTTAGTACCCAGTTGAAGAAAGGTGCGAAGTAGATCGAGTCGCCAGGTTGCAGCCATGCGAGAACCAGCCACTTGCTGATCTGGTCGACGCCGACAATGATGCCGGCTAGCCACAGCCAGCGGTCGATATTACGCGAAGGCACGGGTCTCGCCCTCACCATACAGGTTTTCGATGCAGCGACCGCAGAGGCCGGGGTGATCGGGGTGAACCCCTACATCCGGGCGCAGGTGCCAGCAGCGCTCGCATTTGGCATGGGCCAGTGGCGCACAGAGAAGCCGGTCATTGGCGTCGCGAATGACTTGGGTCTGCGAGCAGATCAGGACAAAGCGCAGGTCGTCCCCCAGTGAAGAAAGAATCTCGTACTTCTCGCCATCGCAGTAGAGGCTCACCTCGGCCTGCAACGGTGAACCGATTTTGCCAGCGATGCGCAGTTCCTCGAGGGCGCGCATGACTTCGGCGCGATAATTACGGATTTTGTACCATTTTTCGAGCAGTTCGCCTTCAGACGCCGGTGACGGCAGCGCTTGCCAGGTGTGCAGCATCACCGACTGTTCGCGGTCACCAGTCTGTAGTTGCCAGATCTCTTCGGCAGTGAAGCAGAGGATCGGTGCCATCGCCTTGGTCAGGCTTTGCAGGATGTGCCACAGAGCGTTCTGCGCCGAGCGGCGCGCCGGGGAAGCAGTGGCCGTGGTGTATAGGCGGTCCTTGAGGATATCGAGGTAGAAGCCGCCGAGATCCTCGGAACAGAAGGTCTGTAGCGACTGCACGACGCGGTGGAACTCGAAGCGTTCGTAGTCGGCTTCGCATTGCGCTTGCATTTGCCTGGTCATGGCCAGGGCGTAACGGTCGATCTCCAGCCATTCCTCAATCGGCAGTCCGTCGCGGCTGGCATCGAAGTCCGAGGTGTTGGCGAGCAGAAAGCGCAGCGTGTTGCGAATGCGGCGGTAGGCTTCGACGACGCGTTTGAGAATCTCGTCGGAGATCGACAGTTCTCCCGAGTAGTCGGTAGCCGCGACCCACAGGCGAAGGATCTCGGCGCCGAGGGTATCGGCAATCTTCTGTGGTGCGATCACATTGCCTTTTGATTTCGACATCTTCAGGCCCTTGCCGTCAACGACGAAGCCATGCGTCAGCAAGGCCTTGTATGGCGCGCGGCCGTCCAGCGCGCAGCCGATCAGCAGCGAACTCTGGAACCAGCCGCGATGCTGATCCGAGCCTTCCAGATAGAGGTCGGCCGGATAAGCCAGTTGGCTGCGATGCGAGCCGCGCAGGACACTCGAGTGTGTCGACCCGGAGTCGAACCAGACGTCGAGGGTGTCGCTCATCTTGCGATACTCGCTGGCTTCGGTGCCGAGCAGTTCGCTGGCGTCGAGCGCGAACCACGCTTCGATACCGGCTTTTTCGACGCGTTGTGCGACGGCTTCGATGAGTTCGCCGGTGCGTGGATGCAGCGCCGCCGTTTCCCGATGCAGGAAGAAGGGCAGGGGAACCCCCCAGTTGCGCTGCCGTGAAACGCACCAGTCGGGGCGTGTGCGCATCATCGCTTCGAGGCGCGCACGACCCCAGGATGGGAAGAACTGCGTTTCGTCGACCGCACGCTCGGCACACCAGCGTAGTGTCGGCTGCTCATCACCAGGCGGGGCCGAAGTCGTGCCGGGTGAGTTGGGGCGGTGCTCCATGCCGATGAACCACTGTGTTGTGGCACGGAAAATGATCGGAGTCTTGTGGCGCCAGCAGTGAGGGTAGCTGTGCTGGATTTTTTCGGACTTGAGCAGGTGACCGTTGCTGGCGAGTTCCTGCAGGATGAGCGGGTTGGCCTCCCAGACCGTCTTCCCTGCAAGTTCGCCAACGGCCAGCGCTGGCGTGCCGGCAACGAAGCGCCCGTCATCACCGACCGGATTGTTAACCGGCAGACCGTAGACCTTGCCGATCAGGTAGTCGTCGGTGCCGTGCGCTGGTGCGGTGTGTACCAGACCGGTACCGGCTTCGATGGTGACATGCAGGCCGCAGATGATTGCCACGTCGCGCGGCTGGAACGGGTGTTTGAGCAGCACCTGCTTGAGCGCGACGCCCTTCGCAGCGCCGATCACCGTGCCGGTCAACCCATAACGCTGCAGGCAGGCTTCGGCGAGCTCACGCACGAGGATCAGCGTACCTTTTGGGGTATCGATCAACTGGTAGTCGAATTCCGGGTGCGCACAGACAGCCTCGTTGGCTGGCAGCGTCCACGGCGTCGTCGTCCAGATCACCGCGAAAGCCGGCCCGCGCAGGTGCGTCAGACCGAAAGCCCTGGCCACCTTGTCGGAATGATTCGGATGTACTTCAAAGGCGACGTCGATCGCAGCCGAAGTCTTATCTTCGTATTCGACCTCGGCTTCGGCCAGTGCGGAACCGCAATCGAGACACCAGTTGACCGGCTTCAGACCCTGATAAAGGTAGCCCTTCTCGAGAATCCTGCCGAGCGCGCGAATCTCGTCGGCCTCGGTCTTGAAGTTCATTGTCAGATAAGGCTGGTCCCATTCTCCGAGAATGCCAAGGCGGATGAAATCCTTCTTCTGGCGCTCGATCTGTTCATTGGCGAAGGCCCTGCACAGCTCGCGTACACGGTCGGCTGGGACATGCTTGCCGTGCAGTTTTTCGATCTGGTGTTCGATTGGCAGGCCATGGCAGTCCCAGCCTGGGACATAGGGCGCGTCGAAGCCGGCCAGCGTCCTGGCGCGGACGATCATGTCCTTGAGGATCTTGTTGACCGCATGGCCAATGTGAATGTCGCCGTTGGCGTAGGGGGGGCCATCGTGCAGGACGAAGCGCGGGCGCCCCTGCGAGACCTCGCGGATGCGCTCGTAGAGCCGGGTCTGTTGCCAGGCGGCAACCCATTGCGGCTCGCGGCGTGCGAGGTCGCCACGCATCGGGAAGGGCGTATCGGTGAGATTGAGGGTTTTCTTGTAGTCGGCCATGTTGGTTCTCACAACTGGAAGTACTGTTTCACGGCGGCAACATCGCTGGCGATCTGCGCCTTGAGAGCGCCATAGTCAGGAAATTTCATTTCATCCCGCAACTTGTGCAGGAAGCGGACGTTCAGATGGGCGCCATAGATGTCGGCGCAGAAATCAAGAAGATGCACTTCAAGCAGTGGCCGTACCACTTGCTGGGCACTCGGCCGGTAGCCGAGGTTGGCGGCGCCTCGGTGTGGGCCACCTGGCAGGCCTTTGACTTCGACCGCAAAGACTCCTTGCAGCGGTGGTCGTTCGTGTTTGATGCGAATGTTCGCAGTGTGAAAACCGAGTTGTCGTCCGATCTGATCGCCGTGCATGACGCGTCCGTCGATCGAATAGGGACGGCCGAGCAGACGCGCCGCGTGTTCAAGCCGCCCGGACTGCAGGGCGTTGCGAACAGCCGAACTCGAAGCGCGCTCGCCATCGAGAGTGATGCTTTCCATGGACTCGACCTGAAAACCGAGCCTGGCGCCGGCGTTGCGCAGCGTTGCAAAGTCGCCGGCGCGCCCAGCGCCGAAGCGAAAATCGTCGCCGACAATCAGATGCCGGACGCGCAGCGCGTCAACCAGCACCCGTTCGATGAATTCTTCGGCGCTCAAGGCGGCGAAACGAGCATTGAAATGGCAGACGTGCACCATGTTGACGCCGTCGTCGGCGAGTAATTCAAGCTTCTCACGTAGTGTGGACAACCTTGATGGTGCCGATTCGGGTACAAAGAATTCGCGCGGATGTGGTTCAAAGGTGAGCACTGCTGCCGGTAGGCCGAAGCTTTTCGCCGCCGCCGTCAGACGAGCGAGCAGTGCGCGATGGCCAAGGTGCACGCCGTCGAAGTTGCCAACGGTCAGGACGGTGGCACTGGGCGCTATCTGTGAAAAACCGCGATAGACGAGCATCAGGAGCGAGTGGGAGCGGACAAAACATGCGATTATAACCAGTTTTGTCTTCTTCTCCTTGTTTAAGGTCGGCGATGAAGGTCAGCAATTGCTACCATTGCGGTCAGCCCATACCCACTTCAGTAGATCTTGCGGTCAACATCGACGGGCAGCCGCGCGCCATGTGCTGCGGTGGATGCCAGGCAGTGGCACAGACTATAGTAGACAACGGACTGACCGACTACTACCGTCATCGCGATACCTTGCCGAATGCGCCACACGAAGCTCTGCCGGAGATCGTCGAGAGCCTGCGATTCTACGATCACGCCGATTTCCAGAAGGGCTTTGTACGGGACCTCGACGGCGGTCCCGACAGTAGCGAGCGCGAGGCCTCGCTGATTCTCGAGGGGATCACCTGTTCAGCGTGCATCTGGCTCAACGAGCAGCAGCTTTGCCGCCTCGCGGGGGTGACTGCAGTCGATATCAATTACGCGACGCGGCGTGCGCGAGTGCGTTGGGACGAGAGGCGGATCAAGCTGTCGGACATTCTCGCGGCAATATCGGCGATCGGATATCGAGCTTATCCCTACGACACCGCGAGAAGCGAGGAACTGGCGCGCCAGGAACGGCGCGGCGCGCTGTGGCGAGTGTTCGTCGCCGGTTTCGGCATGATGCAGGTGATGATGTACGCCGTGCCGGTATATTTCGCGGGGGCCGGCGAAATGATGCCGGCGGCTGAACAATTGTTGCGCTGGGCCAGTCTGGTCCTGACAGTGCCTGTGGTCTGCTATTCGGCCGCGCCCTTCTTTCGCAATGCCTGGCGCGATCTCCGGCTGCACCGTGCAGGAATGGATGTGCCGGTGGCACTGGGAGTTGGGGCTGCCTTCGCAGCCAGCGTCTGGGCGACGCTGACTGCAAGTGGCGAGGTCTATTTCGACTCGGTGACGATGTTCGTCTTCTTTCTGCTGAGCGGTCGATTCCTGGAAATGACCGCTCGCCAGCGCGCGGTCAGCGTCACCGAGGCACTGGCCCGGCTGATGCCGGTGGTGGCGGCGCGAGTATCGGCGTACCCGGCGAGTCGCGACTTCGAACAGGTGATGGCCGCCGATCTGCAGCGTGGTGATGTCGTCCTGGTCAGACCTGGCGAGACGATTCCGGCGGACGGGCAAGTCATTGAAGGCGAGAGTAGTGCCAGCGAGGCGTTGTTGACGGGGGAAAGTGCGCCGGTGCAGAAACGCCCGGGTGTATCGGTCACTGCTGGTGCGGTAAATATCGAGAGCCCGTTGCTGATCGAGGTGACGCAGGTCGGCGATGCGACTCGACTGTCGGCAATTGTCCGTCTGATGGAGCGCGCGGCCTCCGAGAAGCCGCGTATCGTTGAACTGGCGGACCGCATTGCCAGCCACTTCATCGTCACGCTGCTGTTTCTTGCTGCGGCGGTGGCTCTCGCCTGGTGGTTCATCGACCCTCGGCAGATGCTGTGGATCACAGTTTCGGTGCTGGTCGTCACCTGTCCCTGTGCCTTATCGCTGGCCACCCCGGTAGCGTTGACGGTGGCCAGTGGAGCAATGGCCAGGATCGGCCTGCTGGTGACGCACAGTCATGCCGTTGAATCCCTGGCGCAGGCCAGTCATTTCGTTTTCGACAAAACCGGGACGTTGACCACCGGCGAAATGCAGGTGCTTGAAATACTGCCTCTTGGCAGACTCGATCAGCAAGACAGTCTGGCGCTGGCGGCGGCTCTCGAGCAGGCGTCGGAGCATCCGATCGCCGCCGCCTTGCGGCAGGCCACCGGGGGCAAGTTGCTGCCGGCGGTCGACGAGCCGAGCAACGAGCCGGGGTCCGGCATGAACGCCCAGAATGCCGGACGGTCGGTGCGTCTCGGCCGCCCGGACTATGTTCAGGTGCTGCATGGCAAGCCCCTGCCGGACGCTGCACAGTCTCTGCTTACGAGTAGCGATACGGTGATCGCGCTCGGCGACGAGTCGGACTGGATTGCACTGTTTCGCCTTGGCGACAAAACACGGCCGGAAGCGGCGGCGATGGTCGCGGCACTGCGTGCCGGAGGGCGACAGGTGGCGCTGTTGACTGGTGACGCTGCACCGGCTGCCCATCGTGTTGCGCAGGCACTGGGTATCGACGAGGTGCTGGCGAACGCGTCACCACAGGCCAAGCACGACTATGTGCGCCACTTGCAGGCCAACGGGGCGGTGGTGGCGATGGTCGGTGACGGCGTCAATGATGCCCCGGTATTGGCGCAGGCGCAGGTTTCGGTAGCCATGGGGGGTGGGTCGCAATTGGCACGCACACAGGCCGATCTGGTGCTGCTTTCCGAAAACCTGGATCATCTCTGGCGCGGCGTGGTCGTTGCGCGGCGTACTTTGCACGTGATTCGGCAGAATCTGTTATGGTCTTTTGCCTATAACCTGGTTGCCTTGCCACTGGCGATGAGTGGCTTCATTACGCCGTGGATGGCCGGCATCGGCATGTCCGGGAGTTCATTGCTGGTGGTTGCCAATTCGTTACGGCTGCAGAAAGGCTGCAAGGGCTGATCGATGATGGAAACGCTGTACTTGCTGATTCCGATTTCCGTGGCGCTGGTCTTCCTGATCGCCATTGCCTTTTGGTGGTCACTGCGCAACGGCCAGTTCGATGACCTCGAAGGGCCGGCCTACCGCATTCTGATGGATGACGATCGCTCATCAGATCTGTCATCGCAAGCTTCGGAGAACGTTACCAAGGGGGAACCGGATGGGGTGCCCGCCTCGGATAGTTGTAGGCCAGGCCCGGCGGCCAATCTGTGCGACTCTTGACGCAAGTCAAGAGGATTCTCCAACGGCTTGGGATAATTTATCCGTCGATGGTGGGTTTGCTGATGGATCCAATGCGTAGGGGGATGAGGGATGTTGCTTTGTTGGGGTGGGGGGGTGCGTTGCAACGCCCCCTTTTTTGTGCGGCATGATTCGCTGGCGAAGGCCGTGGCGCTTGATCTGTGTCAAATTGGAGCCCGAAAGGTTAGAATAGCATCCATATAGTCAATGCTCGGCATAAGGGCATTCAGGGCGGTGAAAGCCGGTTTCTAGTCAAAAACGAGGTGAGTCCATGTTGGAAGCTCAGTCAACATACAACTACAAGGTGGTGCGGCAGTTTGCCGTGATGACCGTCATCTGGGGGATTGTCGGAATGCTGGTGGGGGTGATCATTGCCGCCCAACTGGTCTGGCCTGATCTCAACTTCGGGCCGTATCTGCATTTCGGTCGCCTGCGGCCATTGCATACCAACGCGGTTATTTTTGCCTTTGGTGGCTGCGCCTTGTTTGCGACCTCCTACTACGTTGTTCAACGCACCAGCCATGCGAGGATCTTTTCGGATGGTCTAGCGGCGTTCACCTTCTGGGGCTGGCAACTGATCATCGTCCTGGCCGCGATCACCCTGCCGTTGGGTTTCACGTCGGGCAAGGAATACGCCGAACTCGAATGGCCGATCGACATTCTGATCACCGTGGTCTGGGTCGCTTATGCGATCGTGTTCTTCGGTACCATTGCCAAGCGCAAGGTCACCCATATCTATGTGGCGAACTGGTTCTACGGCGGCTTCATTCTCGCCGTTGCTCTGCTGCACGTGGTCAACAGCGCCGCCATTCCGGTCTCGCTGACCAAATCCTATTCAGTCTATGCTGGTGTGCAGGACGCGATGGTGCAGTGGTGGTATGGCCATAACGCGGTTGGCTTCTTTCTTACGGCAGGCTTCCTGGGAATGATGTACTACTTTGTCCCGAAGCAGGCCGGTCGCCCGGTCTATTCATATCGCTTATCGGTGGTGCATTTCTGGGCGCTGATTTTCACCTATATGTGGGCCGGTCCGCACCATCTGCATTACACGGCACTGCCGGACTGGACCCAATCGGTGGGCATGCTTTTCTCGCTGATTCTGCTGGCCCCTTCGTGGGGAGGCATGATCAACGGGGTGATGACCCTCTCGGGTGCCTGGTACAAACTGCGTGACGACCCGATCCTCAAGTTTCTGATTACGTCTCTGTCATTCTACGGCATGTCAACCTTTGAGGGTCCGATGATGTCCATCAAGACGGTTAATGCGCTGTCGCACTACACCGACTGGACGATTGGTCACGTGCATTCGGGTGCGCTGGGCTGGGTGGCGATGATCTCGATCGGTGCGATCTACTATTTGTTGCCGCGCCTATATGGCAAGTCCGAAATGTTCAGCGTCAAGCTGATTACCGTGCACTTCTGGGTATCGACAATCGGCGTCGTTCTCTATATCGCCTCGATGTGGATTGCCGGGGTGATGCAGGGGCTGATGTGGCGTGCGGTCAATCTCGACGGAACCCTGACCTACAGCTTCGTGGAATCGGTCAAGGCTTCGTATCCGTTCTGGGCGATCCGTTTTCTCGGCGGCTTTCTCTTCCTGTTCGGCATGCTGATCATGGCATACAACATGGTCAAGACGATCGCCAGTGGCCGTTCGGTCGATGATGCACGCGTCGTCCTCGTGCCAGCCGCTCATCACGCCTGACCGGAGAAACAATATGAAACTTACGCATGATGCAATCGAACGCAATGTGACCTTGATGGTGGTACTCACCCTGTTGGTGGTCAGCATCGGCGGCTTGGCCGAAATCGTGCCGCTTTATTTCCAGAAGTCCACCACCGAGCCGGTGGCTGGGCTCAAGCCTTACGATCCGGTGCGTCTGACCGGTCGGGATGTATACATTCGCGAAGGTTGCTTCCTTTGTCATTCGCAAATGATTCGCCCGTTCCGTGCGGAAACCGAGCGTTATGGGCATTATTCGGTCGCCGGTGAGTTCGTTTACGACCATCCGTTCCAGTGGGGTTCGAAGCGTACCGGTCCAGACCTGCATCGGGTCGGGGGCCGCTATTCGGATGAATGGCACCGTGCGCACCTGATCAATCCGCGTGACCTGGTTCCCGAGTCCAACATGCCTGCCTTCGCTTTTCTCGAGAAGGCGCCTGCTGATGCGAACAGCATCGAGGCCAAGATGCACGCCTTGCGCAAGGTTGGAGTGCCCTATACCGATGATGAAATTGCCGGGGCCAGAAAACAGCTGGAAGGCAAGAGCGAACTGGACGTACTCATCGCTTATCTGCAGGGGATGGGCATCGAAATGAAGAACGTCAAGTAATCAGCGCATGGACATCAACGATCTGCGAGCCATCGTAACCGTCGTTTCCCTGCTGACTTTCCTTGGGATAGTCTGGTGGGCCTACGGCGTGAAGGGCAACAAGAAGCGCTTTGAAGAAGCGGCAATGCTGCCGTTCGCCGATGAAGAGGCGGATCTGGCCGAATTGGGCCTGGACCGTAACGGACAAAGGAAAGCATCATGAACGATTTTGTGAATCAGTTTTGGAACTGGTACGTTATTCTCTTCGTGCTGGTCAGTATCATCGCTTGCGGTGTGCTGCTATGGATGCAAAGTGTTCCCACCGGTGGCAAGGGCGATACCACTGGGCATGTCTGGGACGAGACCCTGGAGGAATACAACAACCCGCTGCCAAAGTGGTGGATGTGGCTGTTCTACATTACTGTCATATTCGGACTGGTTTACTGCGCGTTCTATCCGGCGCTGGGCAGTTTCCAGGGCATGCTGGGCTGGTCGTCGAGTGGACAACTGACAAAAGAATTGGCCAAGGCGGATGAACAGACCAAACCACTCTACGACAAGTACATGAAAATGGACCTGCGGACACTGGCGGCCGATAAGGAAGGCAACGAGACCGGTAAGCGTCTGTATCTGACCTACTGCATGCAGTGTCATGGAGCCGACGCACGCGGCTCGAAGGGTTTCCCGAATCTGGCTGACCATGATTGGCAGTGGGGTGGCGAGCCGGAGGCCATTGTCCAGACGATCAGCGCCGGCCGGGTCGGAATGATGCCGCCACATGCCCAGATCGGGGCCGAAACCATCAAGGATCTTGCCAATTACGTGCGATCTCTGTCGGGGTTGCCTGCGGATTCACTGCGCGTGGCCAAGGGGCAGGAGGCTTTCAACAGCGTCGGATGTTCGGGCTGTCATGGTCCGGATGCAAAGGGCATGCAAGCCCTGGGTGCCCCGAATCTGACCGACAAGATCTGGCTCTACGGTAGCGCAGAATCGTCGATTATCGAGACCATTACCAAGGGCCGCACCAACCAGATGCCGGCCTGGAAGGATTTTCTCGGAGAAGAAAAGGTGCACGTCCTGGCCGCCTATGTGTTGAGTCTGAGCACAGGCAGCAAATAGTCAAGGTCGATCATCGCGGAGCGGCTCGGGCTGCTCCGCCCCTTTCTAGTTTGCGCTGCGCCGCTGCTTTGCTACAGAACCTGCAATGCGCTCTCCCTGATTCAAATCAACGCCATGTTCTCGCCAAAGAGGTAATATCAGCGTTCGATGTAATTCTGAAATAGATCGGAGCTGAGATCATGAACCAGATGGCCAGTGGCAAGGCCAAGGCAATTCCTGTCCAAGTTGATGGTTTGTATGAGAAACATCATACCGTTTATGCCCGGAGCGTAACCGGGTTTTTCAACAGTTGGCGGTGGGTGATGGTCTGCGTGACCCAGGCCTTGTTCTATGGGCTATGCTGGATCGAATGGGGCGGTCGGCAGGCGGTGCTCTTCCACATTACCGAACGCAAGTTTTACATTTTTGGCCTGGTTTTCTGGCCGCAAGATGTGATCTACCTGGCCGTACTACTGGTGATTTCTGCGTACGGGTTGTTCCTGGTGACGGCCGTGGGTGGTCGTCTGTTCTGCGGTTATGTCTGTCCGCAGACGGTCTACACTGAAATCCTGATGTGGATCGAACGTAAGATCGAGGGCGAACGCCCGGCGCGAATGAAGCTCGACTCGCAGCCGATGTCTCCGCGCAAGTTTCGTCTCAAGTTCATCAAACATTCGCTGTGGCTGCTGGTGGCCTTGTGGACAGGAATCACCTTTGTCGGCTATTTCACGCCGATCAAGGAATTGCTCAACGAAATCGCGGCTTTCGAACTGGGGCCATGGGAGGCTTTCTGGATATTGTTCTACATGGCTTTCCTCTATCTGATGGCCGGTTTCCTGCGCGAGCAGGTCTGCAAATACATGTGTCCGTATGCGCGCTTCCAGGGGGTGATGTTCGATCCGGATACTCTGATCATCAGCTATGATCCCGAACGAGGTGAGCCACGGGGGGGGCGTCGGAAAGGTACCGTAGCTTCCACAGCGAAGCCACTCGGCGACTGCGTGGACTGCAGCATCTGTGTTCAGGTTTGTCCAACCGGTATTGATATCCGTAATGGTCTGCAACTCGAATGTATTGCGTGTGCAGCCTGCATCGATGCCTGCGACCAGGTGATGGACAAGGTGGGTTCCCCGCGTGGACTGATCCGCTACTCGACCGAAAATGCCCTGGCCAAGCACTATACAGTCGGCGAGATGTTTTCCCACCTTCTGCGACCGCGGACGCTGCTGTACTCGAGCATCCTGCTGGCGATCGTTCTGGCAGCAGCGTGGAGTCTCGCCCACCGGGTGCCCTTGAAAGTGGATGTCCTGCGTGACCGTTCGACCTTGTCACGCGAGGCGGACGATGGACGCATCGAGAACGTGTTCAGATTGCACATTTCGAATACCGACGAAGCACCACATCGCTATTCGATCAACGTCAGCGGTATTGATGGTATCGATATTGTGGGTGAACGCAGCGTGGAACTCCCATCAGCTTCATCGAAGACGGTGGCGCTGTCTGCGCGTGTTGAGCCGGCGGCGGGCAAGAAGGGTTCGAATCCGATCTTCTTTGAAGTACGGGCCGAACAGAACGAAAAAATCGCCGTGCGTGAGAAGACGAGTTTCTTCCTGCCATGAACTCCAGACTGAATGTCGGCACCTCGGTGTGGTATCGCGAGCCGTGGCCGTGGATTTTGATGTTGGGTCCTCTGATCGTCATCGTCGCAGGTATTTTGACCACCTATCTGGCTGTGGTCAGCAGTGATGGCCTGGTAGAAGACGACTACTATAGGCAGGGCCTGACGGTCAATCAGCGCTTTGCACGCGATCATCGGGCTATCGAGCTGGGAATCGAGGCCGAATTGCTCATGGGTACCGATGGGAATCGGATTCGTGCGCTGCTACGCGGCAAGGACGGGGTCCGCCTACCGGAAACGCTGAAGCTGCGCATCGCTCACCCGACGCGTCAGGGTTTTGATCAGCAGGTGCTCCTACGTTCCTCCGGCGGAGGGGCGGTCTATACTGGAACCGTGAAGCCGTTTGCTGGCCGCTGGCACATTACGCTTGAGGACGACGGGCAGCAGTGGCGGTTGGTGGGCGAATGGATGGCCGAGAAGGAATCGGTTCTGCGATTGCCCGTGGCTGTCGTCGGAACGGGAACGGCAGCGACAAAGGGAAATTCCGATTAGAGTGGGAGGGTCAGAGCAGGTCGATGCTCGAATCGGCCCATTCTCGCTTGTGGTCTGCCTTGGTGGTGTCCGCTTTAGCACATGTGGGCTTGTTGACCATGGTCGTCGAAATTTTGCCATTGCGCCTTGCAGTGGCCACGAAGCCGATCATGGCGGTGCTCAAGATGCCAAATCAGGCGCTGCCGGCGGATGTTGCCGTGCCGTTGCCTACCTCCATCCATTCGTCGGCGCGCCCCAGAACGGCGCCGCAGTCGATTCCTGTGCAACCTGTCCGCAAGGAAACGCGGGGGCGCCCGGTCGACCCGGCAGTACTGGCGTTCCCGGCGCACGGCAAAGCTGAGCGCTCGTCGCCATCGCCATCGCCATCGCCATCGCCATCGCCGTCAGTGTCAGAGGGGGGAGCATCGCCCGCTGGTACGTCCAATGTACTGAGTGAAGGAGCCAGTGCCGACGACCTGCGCCAGTATCGTGTCGCGCTGGCGATCGCTGCACGCCGTTTCAAGCGATACCCGCCGGTGGCACGGGAGCGTGGCTGGGCAGGTCGGGTCGAGGTCGCGGTGAACCTGAGTTCGTGGCAGCCAAGCCCGCGATTCTCTCTGTCCCAGTCAAGTGGGCATTCCGAACTCGATGAACAGGCGCTTTCGATGATCGAACAAGCCTCGGCCATCACGACCTTGCCTGAAAGTCTCAGGGGTAAGGATTTCCGGGTATTGCTACCGATTGAATTCACCCTTTCGGATGATCGCTAACCCTGTGCCAATCTTGGTGAGGCTGCAGTGTTTCTTCATGGAACACGAACCGGCCCGCACTGCGATCGGAAAAATAGGCTTTCAGGCATAGGGTAACGCTCTGAAAGGCGAGATCCTGCCATGGAATGGCAACTTCCGAGAAGAGTGCTGTTTCGAGGGTTTCCAGGCCCGCAGAGAAACCGATATCGAGCAGTCGGGCACGGTAGAACAGGTGTACCTGGTTGATATGCGGCACATTGATCAGCGAAAAGAGTTGTCTGATATCGACCCGGGCACAGGCTTCCTCGAGCGTTTCACGGATGGCTGCCTGGGTCGTCGTTTCTCCGTTTTCCATAAACCCGGCAGGCAGGGTCCATAAGCCATAGCGAGGGGCAATCGAACGTCGGCACAGCAAAATTTGATCCTGCCATTCGGCAATACAGCCGACGACAAGCTTAGGGTTGAGGTAATGAATTGTCCCGCAGTGCTGGCAGACGTGGCGTGGCAGGTTATCGCCCTCCGGAATGATCAGGCTGACCGTTCGGCCGCACTGACTGCAGAATTTCATGGGTGGGACCCCTCTGGCGATGGTTTGATCATCCAGCAAGTTTATATGATTCGTACCGAGAAGGAATGCGTGCGCGAGTGGGTATTGCGCGGGAGCGGCGAGGACGCCTGAGAGATTGATCGTGCGGCAAGAACTGCCAGTCATGCGCCGAAGATGAGGTAGAGGTACCCCGAGAATTGGCTGCTGTGAGTGGTTCGCAATCTGGCTAGAATGCGGGACAATGACGGGCCTGGAGCTGCGACGTTCGCGGAACGTGCAATCACGAGAGGGACGGGAGGGGAGGGCGGATGTTTCTGATTGTTGGGTATGTGATCATTCTGGCGGCAGCACTGGGAACCTATTCGGTTCACGGCAGCCTGGCTGCCCTATGGGTACCGCTTGAATATGTCGCGATCGTTGGTCTGACGATCGGTGGCTTTGTCGCATCCAACGACATCAAGATCATCAAGACGACGGTGGGTGCATTGCCGGGGATCTTCAAGGGCTCGAAGTTTACCAAGGTGCTCTACGTCGATCTGTTGGCGATGCTCTTCGAGGTGCTGGCCAAGGTGCGCAAAGAAGGCCTGATGTCGATCGAAAGCGACGTCGAGAATCCGCAAAACAGCCCCATATTCAGCAAGTATCCGTCGCTTGTCGGTGATCATCATGTGATGGAATTCATTACCGATTACTTGCGGATGATGGTTGGCGGCAACCTCAATGCCATCGAGATCGAAAATCTGATGGATATAGAAATCGAGACGCACCACCACGAGGCCGAGACACCGGGGCATGTGGTATCCAAGGTCGCTGACGCCGTGCCGGCCTTTGGTATCGTCGTGGCGGTGATGGGGGTGGTCAACGTCATGGGCTCGGTGGGTGAGCCACCGGCCGTGCTCGGGAAGATGATCGGCGGAGCGCTGGTGGGGACCTTCCTCGGCATTCTCATTGCCTACGGTTTCGTTTCGCCGGTGGCCAACCTGCTTGAGCAGAAGGCACAGGACGGTGCGAAGATTTATCAGGTGATCAAGGTCGTCCTGCTGGCGTCGATGTCCGGTTATGCGCCGCAAGTGGCCGTCGAGTTCGGGCGCAAGACGCTGGTGGCCGGGGTTCGTCCGACTTTCAGCGAACTCGAGGAGGAACTCAAGAACCGCAAGGGCAAGTAAGCCATGCTATTGCAGATGTCCGGAGGAACTGAGTGAGCGACGATGTACGACCGATAGTCATCAAGCGCGTCAAAAAATTCGCGGCGGGTCACCACGGTGGTGCGTGGAAGATCGCCTATGCCGACTTCGTGACGGCGATGATGGCTTTTTTCCTGTTGATGTGGCTGCTGGGGTCGACTGCCAGTGGTGACTTGAAAGGAATCGCCGATTATTTTCAGAACCCGCTGAAGATCGCTTCCACGGGTGGTTCGGGGACGGGTGACAGTTCGAGTGTGCTCAAGGGCGGCGGCAAGGATTTGTCGCGCACCGCAGGACAGGTCAAGGGGGGTGACGTGGAGGCCAAGAGCAAGGCGGTGAACCTCAAGGAAACCAATGCCGAACTCGCGCGCAAGGAGTTCGAAGAGCGTGAAAAGATGATGCTCAGCGATCTCAAACAGAGTATCGAGAAATTGATCGAGAGCAATCCGGCGATCCAACAGTTCAAGAGTCAGCTTCTGATCGACATTACCAGTGAAGGTTTGCGAATTCAGATCGTCGATGAGCAGAATCGTCCGATGTTCGATACCAGCAGTGCCGAGCTGAAACCCTATACGCGGGTGATTCTGCGCGAGATCGGCAAGGCGCTGAATGCCGTACCGAACAAGCTGAGTCTGTCGGGTCATACCGACGCGGCGCAATTTGGTGGTGGCGAAAAGGGTTTCTCGAACTGGGAGCTTTCGGCGAATCGTGCGAACGCGTCCCGGCGCGAGATGATTCTCGGCGGGATGGATGAACACAAGGTGTTGCGCGTTGTTGGACTCGCGTCCACGGTATTGTTCGACAAGAACGACCCGCTCAGTTCGGTCAATCGCCGGATCAGCATCGTCGTTCTGAACAAAAGATCGGAAGAGTCGCTATTGCAGGAGGACGGCAAGGGTGACGCGGTCGAAGTCGGTACGCAGGGAATCGACAGCAAGAAGATGACGCCACCAGCCACCCCTGGCGGAAAACCCGGTTGATGCGCAGCAGCCAGTAGGCGGTCAGATTTGCGGAACAGTGTCCAGGAAAGCACGCCGCCGCATCAGCTTGTCGTAGAGACGCGCGAGGTTGGGATGCTTTTCCTGCCAGTCGATGTCGGGAAAACGGAATGCCAAGTAGCCGAGCGCACATCCGACAGCCACGTCAGCGAGCGAAAAATGGGTTCCCATGCACCAGGTATTGTCGGCCAGTTCGCCTGACATGAACTCCAGGCTGCGGATGATCTTGTCTTCCTGGCGTGCCACCCATTCGCTGCTCTGCAGCTCGCCAGGCCGCTTCTTTTCCAGAAAAACCAGTGCGGCCGCATCGCATACGCCGTCCGCCAAGGCTTCCCAACGTTTGACTTCAGTCCGTTCGCGATTTTGCCCCGGCATCAGCTTGTTGTTCGGCGCCACATTGTCCAGGTACTCGACAATCACCCGTGAATCGAACAGAACAGTATTGTCGTCGAGGACGAGTATCGGGATCTTTCCGAGCGGATTGACGTGGGCGACCTGATTTTCCGGTGTCCAAGGAGAGTCGAGTTCGAAATCGTAGTCGATCTTCTTCTCGGCCAGCACGACGCGCGTTTTGCGGACGTAGGGACTGGTCAGTGATCCGATAAGCTTCATTGGCTTCCTGAGGGTAATTGCTTGCACAAGATTATAGCATCGTGCCTGTATCCCGTTTACGGCTAAATCTCACTGACAGGTAGAATAGCAGGCTATCTGTGTACGCCTTAAGGAGTGCCTGCATGCCGGTGTTTTCCCTGACTTCTCTTTCCCCGCTGGACGGTCGTTATGCGGGCAGGCTTGATGCCCTGCGACCGCAGTTTTCCGAATACGGACTGATTCGGCGCCGCTTGCAGGTTGAACTGGCATGGCTCAAGGCGTTGGCCGCCGAGCCGCATTTTGCCGAGATTCCTGCTTTCTCACAGGGAACACTCGTCGAGCTGGATTCGTTGTTGGCCGATTTCGGCCCGCAGCAGGCTGGCGAGGTCAAAGAGATCGAGGCGGTGACCAATCACGATGTCAAGGCACTGGAGTACTGGATCCGGAAACGTCTGGCGAACAACGCTGAAGTCATGCGCGTTGCAGAGTTCATTCACTTTGCGTGTACCTCCGAGGATATCAACAATCTTGCGCACGCCCTGATGCTGCAGTCGGCGCGCGACGAAACGCTCCTGCCGATGCTTGACAGGGCGGTTGCCCGTCTCAGGGAACTTGCCCATGAGTTGGCTGACTTGCCGATGATGTCGCGTACGCATGGCCAGCCGGCAACACCGACGACACTCGGCAAGGAAATGGCAAACACGGCCTATCGCCTTGGCCGTGCCCGCTCGGCGATCGCCAGGGTGCAACTACTCGGCAAGATCAATGGGGCGGTCGGCAACTACAATGCGCATCTTGCGGCTTACCCGGACTTTGACTGGGAGAACTTTGCCAGAACTTTCGTTGAATCACTGGGACTGGAATTCAACCCTTACACGATTCAGATCGAGCCACACGACGCACTGGCGGAGTTGTTCGACGCCTTTGCGCGTGCTAACCTGGTTCTCATCGACCTGAACCGGGATGTCTGGGGCTACATCTCGCTGGGTTTCTTCAAGCAAAAACTCAAGGATGGCGAGATCGGTTCTTCGACGATGCCGCACAAGGTGAACCCAATCGACTTCGAGAACTCCGAGGGCAATCTTGGTCTGGCCAATGCCGTCTTGCGCCATCTTGCCGAGAAATTGCCGGTCTCGCGCTGGCAACGCGACCTGACCGATTCGACAGTGCTGCGCAATATGGGGGTCGCACTCGGCTATACGCTGCTCGCCTACGACTCGCTGTTACGCGGTTTGAACAAACTCGAAGCCGATACGGCCTGTCTTCATGCCGACCTCGATGCCAACTGGGAACTGTTGGCCGAACCCGTGCAGACGGTGATGCGTCGATATGGGGTTGCCAACCCCTACGAGAAGCTCAAGGAGCTGACCCGCGGCAAGCGGGTTTCGCGCGAGGACATGCGGCGCTTTGTCGAGTCTCTGGAAATACCGGCGAAGGCAAGGGCCGACCTGCTCGAACTGACACCATGGAATTACCTCGGGATGGCAGCCGAACTGGCGCGGAGGATCTGATGTCGCCTGCAGAAGGCCCCAGGAGTTTGGCAGAGCAAGCGCCAGCCGAAGTCGGCGAAAGGATTCTCTGCCCCAGTTGCGAGCGCCTGGTGCCTGCCGGTTCATCCTATTGCCCGTATTGCTGTGGCGAAGATGGTCGGCGTGGCGCAATCAAGCGTGGTGTGTTCATCGGCGGGGTCTTCGGCTTGCTGGCAGGTGGCCTGGCTGCCGCCGTCTGGTCTTCGATCGTCGGCCCCGAACAGACTACCGGCGAGCTGGTTCTGGCGATCACCCTGGCCTGCGGGGTGATCAGCAGCGTGCTTGGTGCGATACACAACCGCAATGGGTGAGCGATGCCAGTTTGCTGGGGGCTATTCTGCTTCGCACCCGACGCCGCTTGCTGAAGCGAAATTCGCAGGCCTGTCGATGTTCATCGTTGATCTCCTCAACGTTTCGACGCACTATTGTTCATCTGTCTGACAAGCCGCCACGCCATTCCGCCCAACACGAGCACGCCGAGCAGCAGAACGCCCCACAGGACGTAAGTGCGATTGCGCGCCGAGCGGCCGGCTTGCGCCGCGGCGCTTTCAGCAGCCGTGCCGGTGTTGCCGCTTTTTAGTTCGCCGACCTGAGCAGATTCCAGCTGGCCGAGTTCGTTTGCAGTAAAACCGGGTGCGACCTGGCTGAGCGGCTGGCTGGTCGGGCGGGCATCGGGGTGGCCAAAGTGCAGGCGATAGGGGGGCGTGCCGCCAGCGAGAAAAACCAGCGTCGCCGGTTGCCAGGTCAGGCCCAGTTCGGGCTGCGCCGTGGCCGCGGCATTCAGCGGACGGATCACCCACTCCTGCTGGTGGCCAGGGCGGATCGTCAGCGGACCGGAACGTCGGGTCTCGCCGTTCTGGGTGATCTGGTAGAAGGTGGCGCGAGCGCTCGGCTGAAAGACCCATTCCGTCGCCTTGCCGACTTGCCGGCTTGGCCGTTCGACGTAGGCCCCGAGCGCCATTGGGTAGACGATGTTGGCCTCGCTCAGCTTGACGCTGATCTGTTCGACTGGCATGGCGATGCTGGCCTTGTAGAGCAGATCCCCGGCCTGCTGTCCGGACACGGGCTTGAGCCAGAGGGTTTCGCGAAAAGGTTCGCTGCGTTGTCGGGTGACGACTTCAGCCTGGATGTCGGCAAAGAGGACAGGCTCGCCACGACGCCAGGTCAGGCGAGCGTAGCGGAATATCTGTGTACTCAATTCGAGACGGTCATGGGCCAGCATCTGGGCGTTGTCGTTGCTCAGCCAGCCAAGTTCGGCAGCGCCGATGGCGGACCATTGCCTCAGGTCGTTGCTGGTTTCCAGCCAGATCTGGGCGTTGTAATTGGCCCGCCCCTTCGGCGCACCGAAACGCAACGCTTCGATGTGCGCCGTAGCGGTTTCGTTGTCCTTGTCCTTGCCCTTTTCGACTGGGCCGAAATCGAGAATCAGGCTGTCGAGGACGGTACCGCCACGGTCATTCGCCTTGCCGGCATGCGCCTGTACTGACAGGACGCTCCCGTCAGAACGCGTCTGGATGTCGATATCGATGGCGGAAGAGCCCCCGGCTGCCATGCGCGTCTTCGAGTGAACGGGAAAAATTCTCGCCGCCAGCCAGGTCCGCAGCTCCAGTCGCTGCTCCGGCGGACGATGCAGGGCATGGGGCTGAGCAGTGCCCTGGGCATCGAAGACTCGCAGATCATCCAGGCCAGCAGTCCGGGCATGCAGATAGACCGACTGCGGCAGGCGCAGTGCAACCACGCCTTGTTTGCCGTTGACCTGCAAGGGCAAGGCATGAGAATAGTCGGCCGGCGTATCGCTTCCTGGCGGCGATGCAGCGCAACTCGAGGCCATGCACAGCAGGAACAGAAAGGCAGACGCGGTTTTGGCGGGAGCTTGATGCATGGTCGTCATTCGGTAGCGGTGGATTTTGCAGAGGGGAATGGCGCCAGGTAGCCGATGGCCAGCATGAGGATGCCCACACCGAGGAAGGAGATGATACGTTCGATGCCGCCCACGTTGGAGAGATCGACCATGAACAGTTTGAAGACCACCAGGGCCAGCAAGGCGGCACCGGCCATCCACAGCGCGCGCTGCCGCTGCCGCGCGGCAACACGCATCAGCACCAGCGCGCTGGTGCTCCACACCAGAGCCAGCATGGCCTGCACAAACTGCGAGTGGAACAGCGGCTCGGCACGATAGGGAATGGCGAGGAAGTGGGCGGCCGTACGCAGCAGCATCAGGTTGAACCAGGCGTAGGCGGCGACCATGAGCAGTTGCGGAAGGCGGGTTGTCAGTCTGGCCAGCGCACCACCCTCGGGTTTCCCGCGCAGCCGCCAGGCGGAAATGGCCAGCAGGGCGGCAAAGCCGGTGGTCAGATCGAGCGGATTCAGGATCGGCAGATAAGGTAGCGGAGCCATCACGCCATCCTGCGTCAGATTCCACACCACGACCAGCGCCAGCGAGTACAGCGCGCCGAGCGGCAGCAGCACGTCACGGTACCACCCGGCAACCGGCCACGTCGGCCAGCGTTCGTTGCGTGCGCGCGGAATCAGCAGGGCGAGGCAGGCCATCGCCACCCACGCCGGCAGATAGCGCGACCAGCCGATGGCAGCGGACCACCCCACCCCGGCCAGCAGTACGCCCTGTTCTGCCGAATCGATACGCAAACCAATCAGCACCAGGTTCTGCACCAGTGGCCAGAGAATCAGCCAGGGGCCGACCGTACGCAGGGTATGCAATGAACGCAGCACCTTGGGATGCTGAGCCGGCAGCAACCAGGACGCACGTTCACCGTCGCGCAGCAGCCATTCGCTGGCCAGCCACAAGGCGATCAAGACAATCCACACCGGCAGCCCCGGGATGTATGGCGGCGAGCCATGGAGCTGCTGGAATACGCCCAGCAGGACAAGCAACAAGGCCGGCCAGACGGCGGTGGCCAGCCAACGCAGGTCGGGCCATTCCTGACGGCGCGAAAGCCAGATAAAACCCGGCGTTCCGAGCGCCACCAGAACGCCATAAAGCGGATGGACACGCGGGTAGCCGGTCTCGACGAACAGGTTGTAGCGGGCCAGGATCTGCTCACCCCAGGCGTTGAAGATGCCGAGCACGAAAATAAACCAACAGAACGCGCTCCACCCGAGCAGCAGGCGGGAAATCCGACGATGACTCGCGAGCGGCTGGCGATGAAAGACCAGACCGGTGAATGCCGCGCCGACAGCGATCAGCAGCGCGCCGAGAAAGTCGGTCTCGAACAGCTTGTTGCCCATTGGGCGGGATTCCCAGATCCGACCCGAATCCATCAGGACCAGGAAAGCGGCACCGACCAAGGCGTGCGGAACCAGCGAGAAAATGCGCGAAACACCCCAATCAAGCCGTCTGGCGATGACGAGAAGGAGACCAGCAACGGCCAGTGCGCTCAATACCAGCAGGTTGGTCATCTGCTTTCCGCCATGCAGCCAGATCTCGTTCCACGTACCGACGAGAAGCCAGATCGCGGCAAAGCCGAGAAAGATGGTGGATAGCCATGTCAGAATGACCATCGGCAGAATGGCATTCTTGCCCGCCGCTCCTTCGGTTTCCTCGAACACGCGGCTAGTCTCCTTGCGGAAACTGATCGCCATCAGGAAGGCGGTGATCGCAAGCAGCAGGAAACCAAGCCAGAGATTGGATTGGGCAGCGATTTCAGGCGCTAGCCCGTGCACCGAGCCAATGAAGGAGACCCAGGCGCCCAGCTGCACCAGCACGCCGAAAATCCAGGCCAGGGTCTGCTTTTGCCGCAACCCGACCCAGACGATGCCGGCCCCCTCGAGCGCCCAGGCGGCAGCCGTCCAGCGGCCATCGAGCGCAAACGGAATGGCCAGCGTGCCGAAGACAATGCCGAGCGCCAGGAACGATTCGACGAGCAGCTTGAGCGAATCAGCCCGCCGTCGCCAGAGCAGGAACGTCAGGCCGATGTAGAACAGCCCGAGCGCCAGCGCCGAGAAAGCCATCCCGAAAGCCGTTTCATGTACCAAGCCGTATTGCAGGCCGAAGGCCAGCAGCGGCGTGCCGAAGACCAGCGTCCCGTCGACATAGTGCCTGAGCCGTGGCGCCTGCCGGGTGGCGTAGAGAATGGCAATGGCGACATAGAAAACGAAGAACAGGACGAGAAAGGCCTGCACCGACAGGTAGTTCTCCGGCTGGTAGCGCAGCACCCCCCAGGTGGTGCCAACCAGGAAGGTAAACACGAAACCGAGCAGGTTGAGCAGGCGCCACGAGCGCTTGAGCGCAATCGCCAGGATACCGGCGTTGAGCAGGGCGTAGTAGGAGAACAGGGCGACGTGGCTGCCGTGCCCGGTCGAGGTCAGGATCGGCGCGGCGAAACCGCCAACGATGCCGAACACCGCCAGCCAGACGGCATCCTGCAGGACAGCCAGGAGACAGGTGAAAAAGGTCAGCAGCAACAGCAGGCCGAACGCCAGCCCCCCCGGAATCAGGTCGTAAAGCCGGAAGGCGGCAAAGGTCACGAGTATCAGGATGCCCATCGCTCCGCCCTGTACCGGCAGGCTGATCGATGGCCGCGAATGGCGAATGCGCCAGCCCCAGAGAAGCAGGCCGATGTCGGCCAGAACGATGCCGGCCAGTCGGAATTCGATCGGCACCGATACGCGCGCCGCGGCATACTTGAGCAGGAAACTGACGCCAAAGAAGAGGATCAGCAGACCGATCTTGGCCACCAGATTGCCGCCGAACAACCATTCCCGGGCCTTGGCCAGCCAGCGTGGCGGTGCGGGCAAGTCGCGCGCTTCGTCCTTGCACTGGTGGGTGGGCTCTGGTTCGGCAGGTGTGGCCTGGATCAGCGGCTCGGACTCGATGGCCGGCTCCTTGCCCCAACCCGGAAGGGGGGCGGAACCCGGGTCGGAGGCCGGATCGAATTCCTTCTGGACGGCTGCGACGGGAGACTCAGCGGGAGCCGATGCGATCTTTGCTGCGCGTACGGGTTCGGAGGGTGCCATCCCGGCTTCGACCAGCGGCGTTTCGGAAACCTCGGGCGTCGCGGTCACAGCAGGCGAAATCCTGGCCTCTGCGTGCCGGTAGAGCCATTGCAGTTGTGCCTGAAGTTCCTTGACCTGGCGCTCCAGGGTCGCCAATCGGCTGCGCATGCCCAGGAGCAGAAACAACATGACGATCGGGCCGACCACGAAGAAGAGCGCGGCCATGACGAGCAGAGATTCCACGGACAGTTTCCGGTAACAACCTGCCCCGGATTATCACATAAGAATTAGGCCGCCTCTTCTTGGGCAAGGGGAATCCTGACAATCGCCGGCTTGCAAATCTGCAGGGCATTGCTACTCTCCGTCACGGGGTTCGCCTGCCGTGTGAACCGGGCGATAGAACCTCGGGTAAATACACGCCACGAAGACAGGAAAGGACTGCAATGCTCAACGCCCCAGACGAACACCAGGAAATTCGCGACGCCGTGCGCGACCTCTGCCGCCAGTTTCCCGACGAGTATTTCCGCCGCATCGACGAACAGCGCACGTATCCCGAGGCCTTCGTCGATGCGCTGATCGGCGCCGGCTGGCTATCGGCGATGATTCCCGAGGAATACGGTGGCTCCGGTCTCGGGCTGACGGCGGCGAGCGTGATCATGGAGGAAATCAACCGCAGCGGTGGTAACGCTGGCGCCGTGCATGGGCAGATGTACAACATGGGCACACTGCTGCGTAACGGCAGCCGGGCGCAGAAGGAAAAATACCTGCCGGGAATCGCCGCCGGCAGGCTGCGCATCCAGTCGATGGCAGTCACCGAGCCGACTACCGGCACCGATACGACCAAGATCAGGACCAGCGCCGTGAAGAAGGACGGCCGCTACCGGGTGAACGGCCAGAAGGTCTGGATCTCGCGCGTGCAGCACTCGGACCTGATGATCCTGCTGGCTCGCACGACGCCACTCGCCGAGGTGCAGAGAAAGTCCGAAGGCCTATCGATCTTCATCGTCGATCTGCACGACGCCATCGGCAACGGCCTCCGCGTGCGGCCGATCGCCAATATGGTCAATCACGAGACCAACGAACTGTTCTTCGACGATCTGGAGGTTCCTGAAGAGCAACTGATCGGCGAGGAAGGGCAGGGTTTCCGCTATCTCCTGGACGGACTCAATGCCGAACGGGCGCTGATCGCCGCCGAGTGCATCGGCGATGGCTACTGGTTCATCGAACGCGCCACACGCTATGCGAAGGAGCGGATCGTTTTCGATCGGCCGATCGGCCAGAACCAGGGCGTGCAGTTCCCGATCGCCGACGCACTGATCGAGATCGAGGCGGCGAACCTGATGCGCTTCAGAGCCTGCGCGCTGTTCGACGCGCTGCAACCCTGCGGCGCCGAGGCGAACATGGCCAAGTACCTTGCCGCCAAGGCCTCGTGGGAGGCGGCCAACGTCTGCCTGCAGACGCATGGCGGCTTTGGCTTCGCCAACGAATACGATATCGAGCGGAAGTTCCGCGAGACACGTCTCTACCAGGTCGCGCCGATCTCGACCAACCTGATCTACGCCTACGTGGCCGAGCACCTGCTCGGCCTGCCACGCTCGTTCTGAACACTCGGTGAGTTCCGCAGGCTGACTTCTGCGGCGCTGACTGGCGCGGAGCTTCTGCCCTGAGTGTTGCCAATTCAACCGGACTGGCGCGCGTCGTTCAGGCGCCAGTCGTAATCGAGAAACTCGATCTCGTAGTCGCCACTTGTGACTCTTTTGATGTCAGTCGCCGAGTCGGCAAGTACATTCGCATGGCGTGCCAGAGCCGCCTTGAGCGAAGTCATTCCCTGATGGCCCTGGGCAAAGTCCTTGCCGTACCAGTCGAAGATCCTAGAGATCTTCATTTTCCCGCTGGCGGCCTCGAAGCGATTGCGGCTGCGGTCGGAGAGGAAGCGACGCATGCCTTCTTCGAGCTGGGCATCCAGCTTTTCGGCGACGAAGGCGCTGGGTTGCAGCATGGGGCAGCCGATTGATGCGCAGACGACGGCGAAGTGGATTCTGGGTTCATCGAATTTTCCCGTGGCGCGAATCATGCCGTGTTCGACATCATCGAGACTGCGTTCCTGGTTTAGCAGCGTGAAAAACTTTTTCTTCCATGGGCTGCGAAAGGTGCTGCCAAGGTCCTTGATCGATTTCAGGTCGGGATACTTCTGCAGCACCAGTTCGACCGTCCAGGCGTTGTAGGCATTGATCAGGAAGGCCAGTTGTTGCCCTTTGCCCCAGCTTTCGTAGTCGCGTGGCGAAACCTCTTCCAGAGTCGTCAGATAGCGCTTGAGCGCTGCCCGGTCGGACTGCATTCCGGCGTAACGCACGGCCGACGAGTAGCCTTCCTTGCTGACCACCACATGCCGCACCAGGAGTTCGTTCCAGGATCGGTGAGTGTGATCGAAGGCCCGCACCGGCCCGGAAATGAACAGGGTTAGCCAGGCGGCCAGCCAGAGAAATCGTTTGCTCATCATGGCGCAATTCTCCAGTCTTTGCGATAGGGTTCAGGCCCGTATCCTGGTCAGCGGGAGCGGCAGGCTCAGCCTCCCCGTCGCCAGGCATGAAAACGTTCGACCCAGCGTAGCAGCGTCGCTGGTGCGTGCGCCTTTTTCCAGACGCCGGCGACGTACTTGTTGGCTTCGGCGAGGGTCGGGTAGATGTGGATGGTGCCGAGAATCTGGTTGAGGCCGATACCCTGTTTCATCGCCAGCACGTACTCGGCGATGAGGTCGCCGGCATGCTCGCCGACGATCGTCACGCCGAGGATACGATCCTTGCCGGGGACGGTCAGCACCTTGATGAAGCCATGGGCTTCACCATCGGCGATGGCGCGGTCGAGGTCATCGATATCGTAACGTGCGACCTCGTAGGCGATCCCTCTGTCCTGGGCTTCCTGTTCGTTGATTCCGACGCGGGCGACTTCCGGCTCGACGAAAGTCGACCAGGGAATCACCGAATAGTCGGCGCGGAATTTCCTGAAAGGTGCAAACAGCGCATTGACCGCGGCGTACCATGCCTGGTGCGCGGCCGTGTGGGTAAACTGAAAGGGTCCGGCGACATCGCCTGCGGCGTAGATGTTCGGGTAGCGTGTTTGCAGGAACTCGTTGATCTCGACCGTCCGTCCGCTCGGGATGCCCAGTTCTTCGAGGCCATAGCCCGTCAGATTGGCGCTACGACCGAGCGCCACCAGCAGGACGTCGAAGGCTATGCGCAGCTCTTTTCCCTCGTGCTCGGCGATCAGGATCTTCTCCCCCTGCTCGATGACGAAAGCCTTTGCCTGATGGTTCAGCAGCACTTGTACACCCTCCGTGCGAAAACGTTCGGCAACCATTGCCGACACTTCCGGGTCTTCACGCGGCATGATGCGCGGACCCCGTTCCACTTGCGTGACGCGCGCGCCGAGGCGGGCGAAGGTCTGCGTCAGCTCCGAGCCGATTGGCCCGCCACCGAGCACGAGCAGGCGGCGTGGCAGCTGGCGCAGATTCCAGACGGTGTCCGAAGTCAGATAGCCCATCTCTTCGATTCCCGGCATGGGCGGCACAAAGGGATGCGCGCCTGCCGCGATGACGATGCTGCGCGTACGAAGCGTCTGCATCGTGCCATCGTGGCAGATGACCTCGACCTGCCACGGCGAGACGATGCGTGCCGAACCCTCGACCACCTCGACCCCCAGTTCGCGGTAGCGTTCGACCGAGTCGTGCGGCTCGACGGTCTTGATGATCTTCTGTACGCGCTCCATCACCTCGGCAAAGTCGAAGCTCGCCTGCGCCGAGGCAATGCCGAACTCGCGCGCGCGGGCGATGTGCGACAGCAGCTTGGCCGAGCGGATCAGTGCCTTCGACGGCACACAGCCGGTGTTCAGGCAGTCGCCTCCCATGCGGTGCTTCTCGATCAGGGTCACTTTGGCCTTCACGGCCGCCGCGATGTAGGCGGTGACCAGACCGGCACTGCCGGCGCCGATGACCACCAGGTTGCGGTCGAAGCGTGCAGGCTTCTGCCAGCCGGCGTAGACCCGGCGCGCTTTCACCCCCTCAACGACTTTTCGGGCGATGAGCGGAAAGATTCCGAGCAGTGCGAACGAGGCGAGCAGAGCGGGCGAGACGATGCCGGCGAGCGAATCGATGCGCGCCAGTTGCGTGCCCGCATTGACGTAGACGACGGTGCCGGCGAGCATGCCGATTTGGCTGACCCCATAAAAGGTGCGGGCTTTCATCGCGGTCAGAGCGAGCAGGAGATTGACCAGGAAAAAGGGGAACACCGGGATCAGGCGCAAGGTAAACAAGTAGAAAGCGCCATCACGCCGGATGCCTTCGTCCACCGCCTTGAGGCGTTCTCCGAAACGTTCGCCGACCCAGTCGCGGAGCAGGAAGCGCGCGGCGAGAAAGGCCAGTGTCGCGCCGATCGACGAAGCAAAGGAGACGATGACGGTACCCCAGAGGAGACCGAAGATGGCCCCGCCTGCGAGCGTCATCGGCAAGGCGCCGGGCAGCGACAGCGCGGTCACTGCCACATAGGCGACGAAGTACAGTCCGGCGACCTGCCACGGGTGTTGCCGGTGGTAGTCGTCGAGTGCCGCCTGTTGTGCCTTGAGTGCATCGAGGTTCAGGTACTGACCGAGGCCGAACTGAAAGTAGGCGACTATGGCCAGTGCGATGAGGGCAAAGATGACGATCTTTTTTTTGTTCATGGCGATTCCAGGGCGATGGTTGCATCCAGGGCGCAGGTGGCCGCACCGATTTCTTGGCCGCTTGCCTTCGGCAGTGATTCGTCGGTGTACTGCCGAATAACTTACAGGCTGTCGCCGGAGCCGCGAGATCGGCAAGCCTGGCGGGTGCGGTCAGTCGCGGTCAGACTAAACCTGACCTGGCAGCGCTTCTCGGGGTAGCTGGAAGGTCAGGCGGGGACGACGCACGGGATCGGGCGGCACGGTCGATTTTGAAAAAGGCTATGAGTTCCTGGAGCTGGCTGGCTTGTCCGGCCAGCTCTTCCGCCGTGGCCGCAAGTTCTTCGGATGCCGAGGCGTTCTGTTGTGTCGCCTGATTCAATTGTCCCAGGGCGCCGTTGATCTGCATCACCCCGCCGGATTGTTCCGAGGATGCTGCGGCGATCTCCTGCACCAAGATCGAAGTCTGGCGAATACTGGGCACCATCTGCGTCAGCAGGTTTCCGGCGAGATCGGCCTGTTTGACCGAAGATTTGGCCAGGTTGCCGATTTCCTGTGCAGCGACTTGCGAACGTTCCGCCAGCCTACGTACTTCCACGGCGACGACGGCAAAGCCCTTGCCGTGCTCGCCGGCACGGGCTGCCTCGATCGCGGCATTGAGGGCCAGCAGATTCGTCTGGTAGGCAATATCGTCGATGATGCCGATCTTGCCGGCAATGCGCTTCATGTCATCGACCGTACAGCCGACTGCCGTGGCCCCTTCCGCCGCCTCACTGGCCGCCTGGGCGGCAAGTTTGCCGGTGAGTTTGGCGTTTTCCTGGTTCTGTGCGATGGACACGGTCATCTCCTCCATGGAGGCCGTGGTCTCCTCGACCGACGCGGCTTGCTCGCTGGACGAATGCGAGAGGGAACTGGCTGTCGCGGAGACCTGTCCCGCCGCATTGCTCAGGCTGTCGGCTGCGGTGTGCACTTCGCCGATCACCTGTGTCAGCTTACCCTGCATGTCAGCCAGCGCCCGCAGCAGATCCCCGGTCTCGTCCTGTCCGCCGGCTTTGATGACCATATTCAGATCGCCGCCGGCAATCGTGGTCGCCGTTCGCACGGCTTCGACCAGAGGGGCGACCATCCTGCCGGCCAATACCCATGCTATTGATACGGCTATGACCAGGCCCAGTAGAAACAGGCCGACGTTGGTGGCAATCAGATTCGACACGCGCCTGTTCGCTGCAGAAACCATCTCGTCCCCTTCGCTCTTCTGCTGATCGAGAAACTTGATGAGTGCAGCATCGATTTCCAGGAAGTGCTTGTCTGCCGTCTGCATCATGCCGGTACCCATGGCGATGTCGGATTTCGCCATGTCGATGGCCTGCGCCATGCTCTTGCGGTAACGCGCCAAGGGCTCTTCAAGTGCGGCCAGCGCCTTCTTTTCGTCCTCTTCGAGATCGCTGCGTTCGCGGAATTTCTTGAGCAACTGTATCGCACCATCTGCGTGACCCATGATGACAGCGCTGTCTTTGGCAATGCGCGCCTCGTCGAAGTTGACCAACATGGTGAGCAGGCGATAGGCCTCGACGTTCGCTTCGAGCAACTGGCTGCGGCTGTCATTGACGGCGGAGAAATGCTGCATCCCTTTCGCTATGACGGCATCCAGGGTTTGCTGCATCGAGCGCAAGCCAAGGTGGCAGACGACACCCAGAAGCAGCATCATGGTCAGTGGCACGAGTGAGGTAGCGACGATTCTTGTCTTGATCTTCATGATTATCTCCGTTATCTCCGCGAGAGAAAGCAGCTGGCCGGGCTGGGGCAGCACCAACTGCCCGGTTAGTTCAGGGGCTATGGCCTCCTGAGCGCCTGGCGCAACCCATTGATCAACTGTTCGAGTTCGTCGGCCAAAGCCATCACCTGGCTGTACAGATTGGGACGATGCTCTCGTAGATCGGTCATCAGGCTGGACGCCTTTCCGCTCAGGTGAAGCGCTCCGATATTGCCTGCGGTTCCCTTGAGGGCATGAACGAGTTGCCCCAGTGCTTCTTGGTCGTCCGAGCAAGCCAGCATGCGCAGACCCTCCGAATCAGGGGCGTGGCTATCGACAAACATCGAGAGCAGTCGTGCGTAGAATTCGATACGGCCTAGCGTAATCGATAGTCCTTGCTCGATGTCAAGACCTGCAACCCTGGCCAGGCGGCTGTACAAGTCAGCCGTTTCGGCGCGCGTTTCTGATTTGCCGGCGTTCGCTGTACGAACTGAAGCTGGCAACCATTTGAGCAACGTGGTGTAGAGCTGATCTGGATCGATCGGCTTCGCGATGAAGTCGTTCATGCCCGCGAAGAGGCAGGCTCGACGGTCTTCTTCGAAGACATTGGCGGTCATGGCCAGGATCGGGACCCTGTCGCGCCCTGGCCAGCTCCGGATGGCGCGGGTGGCCTCGATGCCGTCCAGTTCCGGCATCTGCATGTCCATCAGGATCAGGTCGTAGTCGTGGCCGCGCGCCTTGTCAATGGCAATGCGTCCATTCTCTGCGCTGTCCACCTCGAGATCCACGGCGCGCAAAAGCTCGATGGCCACTTCGCGGTTAACCGCGTTGTCCTCCGCCAGGAGAATGCGTGCCCCACGACGGGAGCGAAGATTCGCCCCCGCATTCCGGATCTGCGCTCCCCCTGCTACGGGCACGACGCCATACCCATGTTCCAGCCGGGCCGTGAACCAGAAGCGGCTGCCCTGACCGGGCGTGCTTTCGGCTCCGGCATCACCTCCCATCATCTGGGCCAGACGTTTGGTAATGGCCAATCCGAGGCCGGTTCCACCGTACTGGCGGGTCGTCGAAACATCCGCCTGGGTGAATGCTTGAAATAGCCCGGCGAGCTTGTCGGCCGGGATCCCGATCCCGGTATCTTCCACCTCGAACCGCAGCAGCAAGCCTTGCGCATCCTCGGTCACGCGTTGGGCGCGCAGAACGATCCGTCCGTTTTCGGTGAATTTCACGGCATTGCTTGCGAAATTGAGCAAACCCTGACGCAGCCGCATTGGGTCGCCATGTAGCCAGCGGGGCGTGTGGCAAGCATCGATGTCCACCACCAGGTTCTTGGTCTTTGCAGCTTCCGCGATCAACACCCGGGTGTTCTCGAGGATGTCGCTAAGCGCGAAATCCATGCTTTCAAGCTGCATGCGGCCGGCTTCGATCTTGGACAGATCAAGGATGTCGTTGAGGATCGAGAGCAGGTGATAGGCGGCGGTGTCGACCTTGTGCAGGCGTTCGCGTTGCTCATCGGTCACCTGGGATCGCTGTAGCAAGTGCGTCAGTCCGATGATGGCATTCATCGGCGTGCGGATTTCATGGCTCATGTTGGCGAGGAAAGCGCTCTTTGCCTGATTTGCCGCATCGGCACGCAGGCGCGCCTCGACGAGTTCTGTGGTGCGCGTCGCGACCAGCTCCTCAAGGTGGTTCCGGTAGGTATCGAGCTCGATTGAAACCTGCTTTCTTTCGGTGATGTCCTCCTTGATGGCGACGTAATGAGTGATGGTCCCGTCCGGCTGCCGGATCGGCGTGACGATCGCGAACTCTATGAATTCGCTGCCATCCTTATGCCGGTTGTAGAACTCGCCCTTCCAGGTATCACCCCGTTTCAGGGCACGCCATAACGCCGCGAAATTCCCGGGCGGTGTCTTGCCCGAGTTCAGGAGGCGAGGGTTCTGGCCGATGACCTCAGTCCGGTCGTAGCCGCTCACCTTGATGAACGCATCATTAACGTATTCGATTGCCCCGGTCAGGTCCGTGATCACAATGCTTTCCGGGCTTTGCTCTACCGCCAGCGAGAGTTTGCGCACCGTTTCGAGGGCGGCCTCGGCGCGCGACCGTTCGCTTTGTGCATCCTCCATCAGGCTGAGCGCAGCCATCTGCGCCAGTCGCTGCTCTTCCATTGATTTTCGCAGCGCCTGCTCGGCCATCTTGCGCGACGTGATGTCGCGTACTTGACCGATGACCGTACCGTCCGGAAGCCTCATTCCGTTGATTTCAACATCGACGAGCGACTGGTCCTTGCGTCGCAATTGCGTCTCGAAGAACTGTGTCTGACCCTCGAGATTCAGACGGAAGCGCTCAAGCACTTCTCGATGGAGTTCGTCCGGGATGGTGTCGTCGATACATAGCTCGGCAAACTCGTCGCCGGAGTAACCGAGCAGCACTGCGGCCTGCCGGTTGTGGTAGAGAAATCGTCGATCGGCCGCGACGATGAACACGGCATCCGGGGAGAAATCGAGGATGTTGCGAAGTTTCTCTTCGCTGGCACGCACCGTTTCAGCCGCGACCTTGCGAACCGTAATGTCTTCGGAAAAGATGACGATCCCACCGACAGAGCCGTCCGCGGCATGCCACGGACGAACCTCCCAGCGTTCCCATTGAACACGGCCATCGGCACGTTCAAAACGGTCCTCGTCGGCCGCCAGGGTTTCGCCAGCCAGGCCGCGTTGATGGACCTCGCGCCAGGCCGCCGGGATCTCCGGAAAGATTTCGTAGTGCGAATGACCAAGCATCTCGCGGTCGCCCAGGGCGTAGTCCTCTCGCCAGCGCCGACTCACGGCGAGGTAACGCATCTCACGGTCGAACATGGCGAGCGCGGCGGGGGCATGGTCGATCAGCAATTGCAGGCGATCCTGGCTTTCCTGCAGTGCTGCGGTCACAGACTCTGCGTGCCGCAGGGCGGCATTGGTGTCCTCGATCTGGTTGAGTGTGGCCAGCCGTGCCTTGCCCTGTTCGGCAAGTGCCGCCTCCAGCGCCTGCATGGCCTGCTTTTGTACGCTGATGTCGATGAACACGGCCAGCGAACCTTCAGGTTGGGGGAGCGAAGAGATCAGCATGTCGCGCGCCAGGCCATCCTTGCAGACCACCCGGTATTCACGCGGGGCGATGTCCTCGCCGCTGGCGGCTCGTTGCCAGGTCGACCGGGCTCGCTTCCGGAGCGCCGGATCAGGATAGGCGCGTTCGAACCAGGCATCGGCCGTCGGCAGGTCTGCCGGCGTATAGCCGAACACGGCCTGGAATCTGGCGTTGAGGGTCAGGACCCGTCCGTCTTGGGCGACCAGGGCGAGCGGCAGCGGGGCGAGGTCGAACAGCCGGCGGAAGCGCGCCTCGCTGGCGTTTCGATCCGCATTCAGGGCGTTCATTTGCGACTGTGTGGCTGCAATCTCGGCGATTTCCAGTGGCGGTCCTGCGCTGCCCGGCGGCATGGCCAGCGCCTTCACCTCCCGGCCGATCCGGCGGCTGGTGAGGGTGCCGCCGAGGATGGCGAGCAGCGTGGCGAGCAGAATCGCCGCGGCGAGGATGCCGCCGGATTGCATTTGTACGGCCCGGTAGCTGCTGCGCGGAATCTCGACGACCACTGACCAGGCTGACTTTGCAAGGGCGACAACGAAGCGGTGATCCTCTGCCACGTCCCGCGCGGCGTCGAAGCCGGCCGGCGCCCTGCGCGCGATATGGGCGCCGGTACCATCGACCAGCGTCAGCGACCAGTCGTCCGGCAGCGCGACCTTGTCGAGGCGCTGTTGCAGTTGCATCGTCTCGATCGTGGTACTCATCAGGTGGGCCACCTTGCCGTCTTGCACGCGGGGCACGACGATGGCGACCAGCGGCGCTTGGGCGACTGGCCCGAAAAAAATGTCGCCCACCTGCGGCTGGCCGGTTTCGAGCGCCAGCAGCGTGGCGCTGCGGCCTTTCGGTCTGGGCAGCATGGGCAACGGTGTGCCGAAGGGCGTGCGGGTGTTGAAGCGCATCTGCTGCGTGCTGGCAGCAAAGATGACGTGGGTGCCGAAACTTTTCTGGAAGCCCAGCGCTTCGGCATACAGGTCCGGCCAGCGCCGCGGATCGTCGGCCAGCGGCGAGTCGGCCAGCATGCGCAGCGCGCCGATGCGCGCGTTCAGATAATGGTCGTGAGCGATCGCCTGGTTTTGCGCAAGGTTGGCCCCTTCACGCAGGTGCCTGGCCTCCAGCTCCTGCAGGTTGTCCCAGGCCAGCCAGATGGCAAGCAGCAGCAGGGGGGCGATGCACAGCCAGATCAGCCGCGCGAGGAAAGAAGAGAGTGGACGCGCCTTCATGGTTCGCCTCAGCGCGGCAAGGTATCCGCGAAGGACAGGTCATAGGGTGGCTCGCGGCCAAGCTCGCGCGCCATCTCATTCACTTGCCGTTTCAGCACGATCATCTGAAGTTCGCGGTCGATCGAGGCGCGGTCGAAGCGTTCAAGTTCGGCATTGCGCTCCCGCAGTCGAGTCTCGGCCGCCTTGCGCTGCGAAATATCGGTCGCCGCCAGCATCATCTCGTCGGCCAGCCGCAGGCGGGACAACAGTACCGTCTTGCGGCTGCCATCGCGGCACAGGACCGACTGTTCGACCAGTTCCGCCGGTTCCTCCGCCGGCCACTGGCTGCTCCGGTCCTGCCCGGCCGCCGTGTGCTGCCCGGCATCCGGCAGCACCCGTGTTCGCCAATCGGCGATCGTCGGGATCTCTTCGATATGGTAACCGAACAGGTCGATGAAGGCGTCGTTGATCAGGAGGAGGTTGCCGTCGCGGTCGCTCGTGGCCAGGGCGACAGGGGCCTGTTCGAACAATTGCCGGAAGCGCCGCTCGGCCAGCTTGCGGTCGGAGATGTTTTCGATCACCGCGATGAAGTAGTCCGGCGCACCGCTGGCCTTCCTGGCGAGGGAGACGGTCAGGTTGACCCAGACGATGCTGCCGTCCTTGCGGAAGTAGCGCTTCTCCATCGTGAAGGTGTCGATCTCTCCCGCCAGCACACGGCGTACATAAGCGAGGTCGGCGTCGAGGTCGTCCGGATGGGTGATGTCGTGGAAGGTTCTGGCCATCAGCTCTTCAGGCGCGTAGCCGACGATGGTGCTCAGTCGATGGTTGACGCGCAGGAAGCGGCCGTCGAGCGCCACCAGAGCGATGCCGACCGCCGCCTGTTCGAAGGTTGCCTCGAAGCGGCCTTCGGAGGAACTCAGCGCGCGCCGCAGCTTTTCGTGGAACCACGAGAACAGGCAGCCCATGCCGATAAACACCGATTGGAAAGGCCGCAGAACTCTGCAAGGTGAAAGAAAGCGGTGGCGGGATGAAGACGTACCAGACCAGCAGCGCGCTGATCAGTGTGCTGCCGATGCCGCCCGCCAGGCCGCCGAGCCAGGCGCTGAAGAAGGCTACCGGGAAAAACAGGAACCAGACGTAAGGTTTGATCCAGTTCTCCCACAGCAGCCATTGCAGGCTGCCGGCGGCGATGGGCAACAGCAGAGCCAGGACAAGGCGCAGGCGTGGGATCATGGGGCCGATTTTCCGTCAGTTTGCTTCATGAACGCCAGCGGATAAGGGGGTTCGCGGCCGAGTTCCTGGGACAGCGCGTTGATCACCTTCTTCATCTCGATGACATCCATCTCGCGGCCAATCATGGCGCGGTTGAAGCGCTCGAGCTCCCGGTTTCGCGCGATCAATGACTGCTCGGCAGCCTTGCGCTCGGTCATGTCCCGGGCAATTCCGAGAACACCGATGAGCGTTCCCTGGCTATCACGATAAGGTGTCTTGATGGTGAGCAGGTGTTCCCGGTGTCCATCGCTGGCAAAAACGATCTCTTCCTCGTTCTCTACGGAGGTGTTCGCCGCGAGGGCCGCCTGATCTTTCTCGCGGAAGAATTCGGCCAATGCACTCGGCACGAAATCGAAATCGGTCTTGCCGACGATATCAGCCTCCGTGGCACCGAAGAACGCCTCAAAGCGTGAGTTGCAGGCCAGGTAGCGTCCCTCCAGATCCTTCAGCCAGATCAGATCGGGAATCGTGTTAATCACCACACGCAGCATATCCTTTGTGTTTCGGAGTTCCTGTTCGGCCATCTTTCGCGAGGTGATGTCCCGGTCGAGACCGCGATAACCGAGCAGGGTGCCATCGGGGGCGAGGATCGGCATGCCGTTGCTCCACACATGGCGCAGGCTGCCATCCTTGTGTACATTGATGTGGTCGAGGTCGCGAAAGGGTTCCTTGCGCGCGGCGATGGCAGCAAAAAGCGCGCCGACCCGCGCCGCTTCGTTCGCTGGCATCAAGTCAAACGGGGTTCTGCCCAGAATTTCCGCGGACAGGTAGCCGAGCAGGCTTTCGATGCTATCGGACACATAGGTGTAACGACCTTGGGCATCCACTTCCCAGACCCAGTCGGCGGAAGCCTCGACAATGTCATGGAAGCGTTTTTCGCTTTCTGCCAACGACAGTTCGGCCAGCTTGCGATCGGTGATCTCCTCGGCAAAGATGACAATGCCACCGATGCTGCCGTCAAACTGAAACCATGGCCACTGCGACCAGCGAAGCCATTGTACGCAACCGTTGGCACGGACGAAGCCGCCATCTTTAGGCTGGAAGACTTCTCCCGCCAGACCGCGCCGATGAATGTCCCTCAGCTCCTCACCTATTTCGGGAAAAAGGTCGTAATGGGAGCGGCCGATAATATTGCACCCGGTCACTCCGAAATCCATCAGCCAGCGCTTGCTTGCGATCAGGTAGCGCATGTCGCGGTCGAACATGGCCACGGCTGCGGGTGAATGGTCGACCAGGAGGCGCAGCCGCTCACTGGTTTCATACAGGGAAATTTCCGCCCGTTTGCGCTCGCTGATGTCGCGAGAAATGCCAAAAATGCCCACAACGCTTCCGTCCGGAGTGCGCAATGGACCCTTGGTGGCCAGGAAGATGCGCCGCCCTTGCGCGGTATCGAGCGCTTCCTCGTTGGTCTCGGCACGCCCGCTGGCAATGACCCGGCGCCCGATATCCATCAGCATCTTCGCCTGCTCGGCCGGAAAGATGGCCAGATCGTCCCTGCCCAATATATCCGCTGCAGATTTGCCGACAAAGCCGCTGGCCGCCCGATTGAAAAGGATGTAGCGACCGTCCAGGTCCTTGGCGAAGATGGCATCCTCCGAGTGGTCGGAAATGGCGGCGAGAAGATCGAGCGACCGCTGCTTCTCCATCAGCAGACCCGTCTGGCGTCGGTGCGCTTCCTGAAGCTGGCGGACAAGACGTCCCACCAGAACATAGAGCAGCAACCCGGTAACCGCGACAAACAGCCAGCCCTTAATGATGCTGGCTTGCGTCATCGTCACTGGGTCTTTGAAAATCAGGCCCACCGCCTGATCGGAAAGCAGGATCCACAGCGCGGCAAAAACCGCATAAATCAGGGCGATGCGCAGCGCACCCTGTCGATTGATCAAGTTGCCATTCTCTGCAGGCACTGCAGGCGGTTGCATATCAGATCCTCAAGGTACCGTGGGGGTTCCGGTCGTTTGGGCGCGCGAATCAAAGTGTTGAGAGGTACTAATATACTCCCCTCCCCCCTCGCGGGGGAGGGGTTGGGGGAGAGGGGGCATCCATGCTCGCAGAGGCCAGCAAAGCTGATTGACGGCCCTGACGATGCGCTTTCGCAAGGACTTGACGAATTCGTGTGCAACGATGGTCCCCTCTCCTCCGACCCCTTCGACGGCCCGCGCTGCATCGCGGGCCGGCTGCGGCGGCGCGGAGCAGTGCTCCGCGAAACCCCGCCTCCGCCATCGCGAGGGTGGCCGGGAAAAGAAGTCATGACGGTCAGGAGGCGTTTGCCAGGGCCTCCAATTGCGCGCGCAGCGTTGCCCGTCTGGCGCGCGCCGGCAGCACCGACGCCGCCTTGACATGACCATAGCCGCGAATCTGCTCGGGTACTTTCGCCAGTTCGATGGCAATTGCCTGGGTTTTCTCCTTGAGCTGCGTCAGCATCAGTTCGACGTCGGCTTCGTAATCGGCGAGCAGTTGCCGTTCCATCCGGCGTTCCTGGGTTTTCCCGAAGGGATCGAAGATCGTTCCGCGCAGGAACCTGAGTCTGCTCAGCCCCTTGAAGATAGACATCATCCATGGCCCGTAACTGCTTTTCCGGACTCTGCCAGTCGCTGGATCGAGTCTGGCGAGCAACGGTGGCGCGAGGTGGAAACGCAGGCGGTAGTCTCCCTCGAATTCTTCGGACAACTGCTGGAGGAATGCCGGGTCGGAATGCAGCCGTGCCACCTCGTACTCGTCCTTGACGGCCAGGAGTCTGAAATAGCTGCGTGCCACGGCTTCGCTCAGCGCGGTCGACTGCAATGGAGATTCGGCGGCGCGTACGCGCTCGACCAGCGCACGGTAACGTTCGGCGTAGCGCGCATTCTGATAGGCGGTCAAGGTCTCGACACGCTGGCGGATCAGTTCGTCGAGGTTCTGCGAAAGTCGCTGCGGTGCCGGCATGCCATCAGGTTTGAGCAGATTCTGCAGGGTTTCGGGGTCGTGCGCTGCGCGCCGGCCCCAGAGAAAAGCCTGGCGGTTCTGCTCGACCGCGGTCGCATTGAGTTCGATGGCCTGGTCGATGGCTGCCAGCGACAGCGGTACTAGCCCGCGCTGCCAGGCAACGCCGAGCAGCAGCAGATTGCCGTAAAGGGCATCCCCCATCAGGCGGCGCGACAGGGCCGCGGTGTCCAGAAAAAGGGCGTTGCCCTCGCCACACGCTTCACTGATCTGTTCCTGCATGCGTTCCTGTGGGAATTGCCAGTCCGGGTTGCGCGTGAACTCGGCAGTGGGCGTTTCGGCGACGTTGACCACCGCGCGGGTCTTTCCGGCAAGCACTTTTGACAGGGCCTCGGCGCCGGCGCTGACCACCAGGTCGCCACCGATCACGGCATGTGCTTCGCCGGTGGCGATGCGTGCGGCGTGAATGTCCCCGGGCCGGTCAGCGATTCTGAGGTGAGAAAAAACGGCGCCGAATTTTTGTGCCAGGCCGGTCATGTCGAGTACCGAGACGCCTTTGCCGTCGAGATGCGCGGCCATTCCCAGCAGGGCGCCGAGGGTGACGACGCCGGTGCCGCCAACGCCGGTGATCAGGATGTTGTAGGGGCGCCCGGTGTCGGGCAGCAAGGGTTCTGGCAGCGCCGCCCCTGCAGCGGTGGCGATGGCCCGGCCGCGGCGCAGTCTGCCGCCTTCGACGCTGACGAAGCTGGGACAGAAGCCCTGGATGCACGAGAAATCCTTGTTGCATGCAGACTGATCGATCGCCCGCTTGCGGCCGAACTCGGTTTCGACCGGAATCACCGCCAGGCAGTTGGACTGCACGCCACAGTCTCCGCATCCTTCACAGACCGCCGCGTTGATGAACACCCGCCGGGCCGGATCGGTGAGCTTGCCACGCTTGCGCCGGCGGCGTTTCTCGGTGGCGCAGGTCTGGTCATAGATCAGGATCGACACGCCGGGATGATTGCGCAGTTCGCGCTGTACGGCATCGAGTTGATCGCGGTGATGAATCGGCGTATTCGGGGCGAGGTCAGGGACCTTGCGATATTTTTCCGGCTCGTCGGTGACAATGACGATCCGCTGGATGCCTTCCGCCGCCAGTTGACGACTCAGTTGTGCGACGCTTAACGGGCCATCGACCGGTTGCCCGCCGGTCATTGCCACGGCGTCGTTGTACAGAATCTTGTAGGTGATGCTGACGCCAGCGGCAACCGCCTGGCGAATCGCCAACAGACCGGAGTGGAAGTAGGTGCCATCGCCGAGGTTGGCAAAAATGTGCTTCTCGTGGCTGAACGGCGCCTGCCCGACCCAGGTCACGCCTTCGCCGCCCATGTGCGTGAAGGTTGCGGTATTGCGGTCCATCCAGGTCACCATGTAGTGGCAGCCGATGCCGGCGACGGCGCGAGAACCTTCGGGTACGCGCGTCGAGGTGTTGTGCGGGCAACCGGAACAGAAGTACGGCGTGCGCTGGATTGCCGCCATGCCGGTCGCCGGCAGCAGCCCCTGTGCGAGGCTTCTCTGTTTGGCTTCGAGCAGCGCCAGGCGAGCCTCGATTGCCGAAGAAGTGAAAAAGCGCCCGATGCGCGCCGCCAGTGCCCGCGCCACCTGTGCTACCGACAACTCGCCGGCCGCCGGCAGCAGCCAGTCGCCATGCGTCAGATGCCCGCTGCTGGTGGGCAGCAGTGCCCACTCGCCTTTCTCGTCGAACTTCCCGACGACGCGTGGCCGGACATCCTCGCGCCAGTTGTAGAGTTCCTCCTTGAGCTGGTATTCGAGCAGTTGTCGTTTTTCCTCGACGACCAGGATTTCTTCGAGCCCCTCGGCGAAACGGCGCACGCCATCGGCTTCGAGTGGCCAGACCATGCCGACCTTGTACAGGCGAATGCCGATCTGCGCGGCCAGTTCGTCGTCGATCCCGAGTTCGTCGAGCGCCTGGCGGACATCGAGGTAGGCCTTGCCGGCGGTGATGATTCCCAGGCGGGCTGGCGAAGCCGGGTCGGCACTATCGATCACCACCCGGTTGAGCTGGTTGGCACGGCAATAGGCCAGTGCCGCGTACAGCTTGTGGTTGAGCAGGCGTGCTTCCTGCTGCAGCGGTGGGTCGGGCCAGCGGATGTTAAGCGCGTGCGGGTCGTTCTTTGGCATCTCGAAATCGTCGGGCAGCCGAATTTGTATCGACAGCGGGTCAATCGAGACCGAGGCGGAGGTCTCCACGGTGTCGGCCAGCGCCTTCATCACCACCCAGCAGCCCGAGTAGCGGCTCATGGCCCAGCCGTGCAGACCGTAATCAAGGTATTCCTGGACATTTGCCGGATAGAGCACCGGCATCATCACCGCCTTGAAGACATGCTCGGTCTGGTGCGGCAGTGTCGAAGACTTGGCGGCGTGATCGTCGCCGGCGATTACCAGGACACCGCCATGCTTTGCCGAACCGGCTGCATTGGCGTGCCGGAAAACGTCGCCGCAGCGGTCGACACCCGGACCCTTGCCGTACCACATGGCGAAGACACCCTCGTATTTGGCACCGGGAAAAAGATTGAGCTGCTGGGTTCCCCAGACTGCGGTGGCTGCGAGGTCCTCGTTGACCCCCGGCTGGAACACGATGCGCCGGGCGTCGAGATGCGGACGAGCTTTCCACAGCGCCTGATCGAGTCCTCCCAGTGGGCTGCCACGGTAGCCCGAGACAAAGCCTGCGGTATTCAGCCCGGCCGCCTCGTCACGCATGCGTTGCAGCATCGGCAGGCGAACGAGGGCTTGCGTGCCGCTCAGAAAGACGCGTCCCGAGTTGGCCGTATAGCGGCTGTCAAGTGTGGTCGAGAGATCGCCCATGGGATTCTCCTGTGGTGGTGGCATGTTGTCTGACCCAAACGTCTGGGGTCGTCCGGCCTACGATTCGTATTCGTTTGCGCTTTCGATGTCGCAACCGGCCGACTACCGGCAAGCCAGCAATCCCTCTGACTGCTCGCAGGCACGGGCCGGAATCCGCTTAAAGCAGCCAGAGATCAGTCCTTCGACATTCACCAGAGGGAATGTCTCGCACGGTCGCTGCCGGATTGTTGAAAGATGTTTTCAGCAGCGCTGACGATGGCAATCAAATGTAGTACAAACAGACCGCAGGAAGGGCTGAATTCTTTCAGCAACGCTCCCTGGTACCCATGGCAGTCCTGGGCAGGTGGATGGATGATCTGCTCGAAAACAGTACAAACCCCAGGCCGCTTATGGAAAGCAGCCGCCCGGTGGACCAGAGTCAGTGCCCGCTAAAGGTTCTTTCGAAAAATTTTCCCAACGCAGTAATTTATATAGCAAAATTCTGCTACTGAACGTCCACTCAACGCCATGCACCTTCGCAAACACGACCTTCTGGAGATGGACGCCGCGTGGCTGAAGAAGCTGCTGGCGGAGCGATTGCTGGAAGTGTCTATCCGCCTCTTGGACGATGTCAAGGAATTGCAGGATCGGCAGATTCAGAACCTGGCCAACACCTCGAACCTCCCGGCCAGTCAGGCGTCGTGGAAGAAAGCTGGCGCCGACGAGGAAGAAAACGAATTCGACGAGCCACACCTGCCATTCATCAACAATGCCACCGAACAGGCGCTGCGGCACTGGGTGATTGCGTGATAGCTCAGCCACGGCACCCGCTCGTAAGCAGTATCCCGAGCCTTTGCTCCCTGGACAGCGTCATCGAGCCGGCCAGCAAGGGCCTGGAACTCCCCGTGCTGTCTGTCATCCCGGTGGCCGCATAGGGTGAACCATGACCATGAGTGAGCGTGGAACAATGTCCGAAGTAGGCAAGGTACTTCGGTTCATGACCATTTATGGTTTCGGGAAAACAATATTCAAGATTATTGGTCGAGTAAGACCAAATGGTTTCTCCGCCAAGCTGTGGAAAAGTCGTAAGGCGGATATTGGGGTGATTGGTTGTGGTCAGTTTGCTTTTGCAACGATTGGCTTCTCAATCTGGCGAAGATATGGGAATCGGTTTGCCATTTGCTACGATATCGATGTCGATAAGCAGCGCTCTTTCGCCTCATTTTTTGGTCTTGCACAGGAGAATGTTTCCGCTCTGGATGTCATGACTGACGAGCGAGTGAGGTTCCTATATATTGCTTCCAATCATGCCTCGCACACGGACTATGCAGTTCAAGGGCTTCTGGCGGGCAAAATCGTTTACCTGGAAAAGCCGATTAGCGTCAGTATCGAGCAATTACAAAGACTCCATGAAACCATTCGGAGAACGGGAGGGCAGATCTTTGCTGGATACAACCGGCCATTTTCTGCCGCGGTGCGCCATCTGCATCACTGGATGGCAGGGGTGAACCAACCACTGACCCTGAATTGTTTCATCAGCGGTCATGTGCTAGGGCCTGAGCATTGGTATCGTAAGCCCGAAGAAGGGACAAGGGTTTGTGGCAATGTGGGCCACTGGCTGGATCTGGCTGTACATATGCTCTGTTGGTCGAGCTTGCCGGATAAATGGCACATCACCACCGTTTATAGCAATGCGGTGACGCGGGACGAAGACATGGTGATTGTACTCACCAGTGAGCGGGGTGACCTGATCAACATCATTCTCACGGCTCGCGGAGAGCCTTTCGAGGGAATTAACGAGACAATCAATATTCAGCAGGGTGATCTGATCGCGAAGATTGATGATTTTCGCCAGCTTGTTATCTGGCAGGGGGATAAGTTGCAAAAGAAGAGATTCTGGCCAAAAGATGTCGGCCATAACATGGCGATTCTTCAACCATTTTCCGAGGTAAGACGGGCTTGGCGTGAGGTCGAGCTTTCCACCTTGCTCATGCTTTGTATAGCCAGAATGGTCGTAAACGGCGATCATTCTTTTGAATTCAGCTTTTCCGAAGAACACAAACGATTAACCGGGCCTTCAAGTCGGTCATGAAACAGATTCTGCAATCGCTTAAAACAGGTGAGACCGAGGTTGCCGAGATCCCCTGCCCGGTGGTGATGCACCGGCAAGTATTGATCCGAAGCACAGTGTCCCTGGTCTCCGTTGGCACGGAGCGTATGCTCGTGGAGTTCGGCAAGGCTGGCTGGATCGAGAAGGCACGTCAACAGCCCGACAAGGTGCGCATGGTTCTGGACAAGATCAAGACCGACGGTTTGATGCCGACCGTCGAGACGGTATTCAACAAGCTTGATCAGCCTTTGCCACTCGGTTATTGCAATGTCGGTGTAGTGATGGAGACGGGAAGCGGGGTGAGCGGTTTTGCACCTGGTGACCGGGTGGCCTCGAACGGCAAACATGCCGAGGTGGTCTCTGTTCCAGCCAACCTCTGTGCGAGAATCCCCCCCCTCGTTTCCGATGAGGAGGCGGCGTTTACGGTGATCGGCGCGATCGCCCTCCAGGGAATACGGCTCGTTCAGCCCACCCTCGGCGAAGCGGTGGTAGTGACCGGGCTGGGGCTGATCGGTCTGGTGGCGGTGCAGTTGCTGCGTGCCCATGGCTGCCGGGTGTTGGGTATCGACCTCGATGCCGAGAAACTGGCCCTGGCCAGGGAGTTCGGCGCGGAAGTGGTGAATCTCGCGGCTGGAGAGGACCCGGTCGCGGCTGCACAAGCCTTTGCCCGCGGGCGCGGGGTGGATGCGGTGCTGATTACGGCTTCCACCAAGAGTAATGCGCCAGTGCACCAGGCGGCGTTGATGAGTCGCAAGCGCGGGCGCATCGTGCTGGTGGGGGTGACCGGGCTTGAACTCTCACGTGCCGACTTCTTCGAGAAGGAATTGACTTTTCAGGTGTCTTGTTCCTATGGGCCGGGCCGCTATGACACGAACTATGAAGAGAAAGGTCAGGACTATCCGGTAGGCTATGTGCGCTGGACCGAGCAACGCAATTTCGAGGCTGTGCTGGACATGCTTTCGGATGGCCGGTTGAACGTGCAGCCACTGATTTCCCACCGCTTTCCAATTGATGCGTCAGAGGATGCGTATGCCCTGATCGGCGGTGCAGAACCCGCGCTGGGCATCCTTTTGCGGTATCCGACGCCTGCCGAAAAGCCAGAAGTGGAAGTGCGTCGCACCAGCGTCAGACTGGCAGGTTCCCATGCTGCTGCCGGAGCTGCGGCATTGGGCTTTATTGGCTCGGGTAACTATGCTACGGCGGTATTGATCCCGGCCTTCAAGGCAACCGGTGCTCGCTTGAAGGTGGTTGCTTCGAACGGCGGTGTCAGTGGCCTTCATACCGGTCGCAAGTATGGTTTTGAAGCAAGCACCACCGACACAGACAGTATTTTTGCCGACCCGCAGGTTAACGCGGTGGTGATTACGACTCGCCACGACAGCCATGCCGCGCTGGTTTGTCAGGCACTCGCAGCCGGCAAGCACGTCTTCGTGGAAAAGCCGCTGGCCATGAACCATGAAGAATTGGCAGCGATTGAACAAGCGCATGCAATCGCTGTGGCGACTGGCCGTTCTCTGGTGGTGATGGTCGGTTTCAACCGCAGGTTTTCCCCTCAAGTACAAAAGATCAGGTCGCTGCTTGAAGGCACCAGAGCTCCCAAGGCTTTTGTGATGACCGTCAATGCCGGTGCCATTCCCTCTGAACACTGGACCCAGGACTTGGCCGTGGGGGGAGGGCGGATTATCGGCGAGGGCTGCCACTTCATCGATCTGTTGCGTTTCCTGGCCGGAGTCGAAATTACAGCCCATCACAGTGTTCGTCTGCAGGCGGCGACCGCCGATACGGTGACCATCCAGTTGGCGTTCGCTGATGGGTCGATAGGCACCATTCACTACTTCGCCAACGGTAGCAAGTCCTATCCCAAGGAACGCCTGGAGGTCTTTGCTGCCGGGCGAGTATTGCAACTGGACAATTTTCGCAAGCTCACGGGATTCGGTTGGCCAGGCTTCACGAAGATGAACCTGTGGCGGCAAGACAAGGGACAAAGGAATTGTGCGGGAATGTTCGTCAACGTTGTCGAAAAGGGTGGGTTCACCCCAATCCCGCTGGCTGAAGTTCTGGAAGTCAGCCGGATCAGCATTGAGGTGGCTGCGAATCTCCGATGACTCGTGATGAACTCATTGCACTCGTTGTTTCTGGCTAACGGTCATGACTTTTCCAGGCACCCCCGATCATGAAAGTCATGACCGTTTCCCTCTCTCCCGACCCCTCCCCCACGAGGGGGAGGAAAGATTCGTGAGTCGCATACGCGACTTTCACATTAATTCGAGATCATTGCCGGCACGCCCGCATTTCATGAAAATCGTGCTGAAAAGGGATCGGCAAACCGGCCCGCAGATTGTAGCGGTACTTGAGCAACTGCTGACGGGACGTTACAAAGGCTCATGATCGGGTCCGGGCACCTGTCGCGCTTGTTCCACACCGTCCGACATTTGCGTGGTGAGCAGATTGCCTACCGTTTGTATTACCGCCTAGCCAGGCCTCTGGTCGCCCAGCAGGCCCTTGCATCGATTACCGAACTTGCCCGGAGAGCCTGGGTCCGGCCCTGGGTGGCGCCATTGATAGCACCGCGTAGCCACGTCGACCAGGGCGTATTCGAGTTCCTTGGAGAGCGCGGCTGTCTCGAGAAGTCCGGTGACTGGAATGCGGTGAACAAGACCAAGCTGTGGCTCTATAACCTACATTATCTTGACGACCTCAATGCAGTGGATGCAGATGCACGCCCCGATCAGCAAGGATGGCTGATTCAACGCTGGATCGATGACAATCCTCCACTCGCCGGTCATGGCTGGGAACCCTACCCACTTTCCTTGCGGATCGGGAACCTGGTGAAATGGTGTGCGCGGCAAACACAAGTCTCTCCGGAATGGCTCGTCAGTATCGGCAGGCAGGCGCAGGCCCTTGCGGTTCAGGAGGAACGCCACATTCTTGCCAACCACCTGTTTGCCAATGGCAAGGCGCTGACCTTCGCCGGAGCGTTTTTTGCCGGCGATCGGGGGGGGCAGTGGTTGAAGGGCGGCTTGCGTATCCTGGACCGGGAGATCAGCGAGCAGTTCCTGCCGGATGGTGGCCATTTTGAACTTTCTCCGATGTATCACTCGACCCTGCTTTGGGATATGTGCGATCTCGTGAACCTGGCTGAGCGAAGTGCTGTCCCCGAGCTGCTTGAACGGGCAGCGGCATGGCGTGGCGTGATTGAACGGGGGCTGGCCTGGCTCGAAAGCATGTGCCATCCGGACGGGGAAATTTCCTTTTTCAACGATGCGGCTTTTGGCATTGCGCCGCAGTTTCGACAAATCAAGGCCTATGCCGGAGCCTTGGGTTGTCTGGAAAGCAAAGGTCTGACCGAAGCCTTGTCCGGCATTCCCTGCACTCATCTTGGTGATACCGGCTATATCGTCGTCATTCCGGGGCAGGGCGGTAAGGCCTTGCTGGATGTGGCAGCTGTGGGACCGGCTTACCAGCCTGGTCATGCACACGCGGACACGCTCAGCTTTGAGTTGAGCCTCTTCGGGCAGCGGGTCCTGGTCAATTCCGGGACGTCCCGCTACGGCGAGGACACCGAACGGCAGCGCCAGCGAAGTACCGCTGCACACAATACGGTTGAGATCGATGGTGAAGATTCGTCGGAAGTCTGGGCCGGCTTCCGTGTCGCGCGCCGGGCCCGGCCGAGCGTACCGGAAATCTGGCGAGCGCGGGGGATGGAAGGCGAGGAACTACGGATTCGTTGCGCGCATGACGGATATCGGCGTCTGCCGGGCCGTCCGCTTCATCAGCGGCAATGGATGTTCGCCAAAGGTCGCCTGCGCATGATCGATTCGCTATCCGGACAATTCCGGAAGGCCGTTTGTCGCTTTTATCTGCATCCAGACGTTCAGGTCGCGGGGAATCAGGAACTGCATCTGCAGAGTGGTCACAGCATCCTTTTGTCTGTCTTTGGCGGCACGGCGAACGTGGTGTCTTCGACCTGGCACCCGCAGTTCGGGGCATGTGTACCCAGTCACTGCATTGAGATCCGGTTCGACAGCGCTGAACTGATCATCGATTTTTCCTGGAAGTGAGATGCATATCCTGTTCTTGTCCGACAACTTCCCGCCGGAAGTGAATGCGCCTGCCAGCCGCACCTTCGAGCATTGCCGTGAGTGGGTCAAGGCAGGCCATCAGGTGACGGTGATTTCCTGTGTGCCGAATTTTCCAAAGGGTCGCGTTTATGCGGGATATCGTAACCGGCTTTGGCAGACTGAAATCATCGAGGGGATTCGGTTACTCCGGGTCTGGTCTTACATTACGGCCAACGAGGGCTTCGTCAAACGAATTCTCGACTATCAAAGCTTCATGGTGGCCGCCACCCTGGCTGGACTCCTCGTCCGGCGCGTGGATGTGGTCGTCGGCACCTCCCCCCAGTTTTTTACAGTCTGCGCGGCGTGGGTATTGAGCGTTTTCAAGCGGATACCGTTCGTTTTCGAGCTGCGTGACCTTTGGCCCGAGTCGATCAAGGCCGTGGGGGCCATGCAGGATTCAACTGCCATCCGCTGGCTGGAAAAACTGGAATTGTTTCTCTATCGCAAGGCCAAGCTGATTGTCACGGTGACCCACGCTTTCCGAGACAAGTTGATCAGGCGTGGCATCGACGGCAACAAAATCAGTGTGGTCACCAATGGTGTGGACATGGGGCGCTTCAAGTCGATGCCGAAGGATCCTTCCTTGGTCCGACAACTGGGCCTGGAAGGCAAGTTCGTGGGTGGCTATGTGGGCACCCATGGCCTGGCACACCACCTTGAGACAGTTCTGGACGCCGCGGAGAAATTCATTGCCGAGGGCCTCGGAGAAGATTTTCACTTCATTCTGCTTGGCGACGGTGCTCGCAAACCGGCTCTTCAGGATGAAGCACACAGGCGTCGGCTGCAAAATGTAACGTTTGTGGACACAGTGCCCAAGGATGAAGTGGCGCGCTATTGGTCGCTGCTGGATGTGTCGATCATTCACCTTCGGAAAACCGAGCTGTTCACGACGGTGATTCCCTCCAAGTTATTCGAATGCATGGGAATGGGCTTGCCGGTACTGCACGGCGTGGCCGGTGAGTCGGCGGATATGGTGTGTGCGGAGAATGTCGGGATTGTCTTCGAGCCTGAAAACGCCGAAGAGTTGGTGACTCAGATGAAGGTCTTGAAAAATGACCGTTCAAGGTACGAGATATACCGCGCCAACAGTCTCGTGGCGGCCAGGAAATACGACCGCACTGCCCTGGCGATGGAGATGCTTGCGCTACTGGACAAGCTGGTTGCTGGACGGGCATAACGAGGGTATACGGATCGATTTGCTGGTGGTCAACGACAGTGAGGCGGTACTGGTGGATGTGACAAGCAAACTGACGCCGTCCGATGTGGACGAGCATCTAGAGAATCTGGCGAAATTCAGACAAGCGCTGCCGCGCTATGCCGACGTGCGGACCATCGGGGCGGTGGCAGCGATGGTGCTCCCCCCGGTCAAGCATCTCTCTTCTCCCAAACCTGGGGGAGGAGCGAAGGGGCGAAATGGGCAATGCATGGCGCATGCGCCGTGCTCATCAGGCGATTCCGGAGTGCCCGCAGGAATGCGTCCTGCAAGGGCGGGAAACAGTCAGGGCTTATCCGATTTCCGGAGCCTCATACCTTGAAACTCCTGGTCACCGGTGTGGCCGGTTTCATCGGCATGCACACCGCGCAGCACCTCCTTCGTCGTGGCGATACGGTGGTGGGCATCGACAACCTCAATCAATATTACGAAGTGACGCTCAAGCGTGCCCGACTTGCCTGCCTGGCAGGGCAGGGTGACTTCCGCTTCATCGAGATGGACATCTCCGATCGGGTAGCCATGGCGACCTTATTCGCCAGCGAAGGATTCGATCGCGTGATCCATCTGGCGGCCCAGGCCGGTGTGCGCTATTCACTCGCCAATCCCAACGCCTACGTCGATAGCAACCTCGTCGGCTTCATGACCGTCCTTGAGGGCTGCCGCCATCATGCAGTTCAACATCTAGTCTACGCTTCGAGTTCCAGCGTCTACGGCGGGAATGCACGCATGCCTTTCTCAGAGTGCGACAATGTGGACCATCCGGTCAGCCTCTACGCCGCGACCAAGAAGGCCAACGAACTGATGGCGCATACCTACAGTCATCTTTATCGTTTGCCGACCACCGGACTTCGCTTCTTCACCGTCTATGGTCCCTGGGGACGGCCCGACATGGCGCCCTTCCTGTTCACTCGCGCGATCCTCGAAGGGCGGCCGATCGATGTCTTCAACCATGGGCAGATGCAGCGCGACTTTACCTACGTGGATGACATCGTCGAAGCCGTGCTACGGGTCAATGACCGGATCCCCGGGCCCGATCGGACTTATACTGCAGACAGTCCTGATCCGTCTGCCAGTGATGCGCCATACCGCGTATTCAATGTCGGCAATCATCAGCCGGTGCCCTTGCTGAGCTTCATTGGCTGCATCGAGCGGCGACTGGGGCGCGAGGCCGAGAAGCGGATGCTGCCGATGCAGCCGGGCGACGTACCGGCCACCTATGCCGACACTTCCCGCCTCGAAAAATGGATCGGTTTCGCGCCAGGCACGCTGTTGTCCGAAGGCATCGCGCGCTTTGTCGATTGGTATCGCAACTACTACCAGGTCTGAAAGGAACATTGTCATCCCATGAAAGTGACCGTGATTGGAACGGGCTACGTCGGATTGGTCACTGGCGCCTGCCTGTCGGAGATGGGCAACCACGTATTGTGTCTGGATGTGGACGAACGCAAGATCGCGATCCTCAACAGCGGTGGTATCCCCATCCATGAGCCTGGCCTGGAGCCAATGGTGAAGCGCAATGCCGTCGCGGGACGTCTGCAATTCACGACCGATATCGCTGCCGCGGTACATCACGGTACGCTGCTGTTCATCGGTGTCGGTACGCCTCCCGACGAGGACGGTTCGGCCGATCTGCAGTATGTGCTCAGCGCTGCACGCAACATCGGGCAGCACATGACCGACTACAAGGTGATCGTCGACAAGAGCACGGTACCCGTCGGCACCGCCGATCGCGTTCGCGCGGCCGTGCAGGAAGCACTGGCCAAGCGCGGGCTCTGCATGGAATTTGCCGTGGTCAGCAATCCGGAGTTCCTCAAGGAAGGCGCCGCGGTCGATGACTTCATGCGTCCCGACCGCATCATCGTCGGTGCTGACGATGAACGCGCGACCTTGCTGATGCGGGCGATCTATGCTCCTTTTTCGCGTAACCGCGACAAGCTGCTACTGATGGATACACGCAGCGCCGAACTCACTAAGTATGCAGCCAATGCGATGCTGGCGACGCGCATCAGCTTCATGAACGAACTGGCTCGGCTGGCCGAGTGCGTCGGCGCCGACATCGAACTGGTTCGCCATGGTATCGGCAGCGATCCGCGTATCGGCACGCACTTTCTCTATGCCGGCACCGGCTACGGTGGCTCGTGTTTTCCCAAGGACGTGAAGGCACTGGTACGCACCGGCCAGGAGTTTGGTATCGATCTTCGTGTCCTGGCAGCCGTCGAGGCGGTAAACGACATCCAGAAGCGGGTGCTGGTCGACAAGGTGCTCGCCCGATTCGAAGGAAACCTGCAGGGACGCAGCTTTGCGCTGTGGGGGCTGGCCTTCAAACCGGATACCGACGACATGCGCGACGCACCGAGCCGAGTGATCGTGCATGAACTGCTGCGTTTCGGTGCGACGATTCGGGCTTACGATCCGGTGGCGATGGACGAGGCGCGCCGGGTATTCGGCGACCTTCCTGGGCTGAGCTTTGCGAGCCACCCTGCCGAGGCGCTGCAAGGCGCGGATGCCCTGTTGATCGCCACCGAATGGCGCGAGTTCAAGAGTCCGGATTTTGAGCAGATCCGCGCGCTGCTGAGGCAGCCCTTGATCTTCGACGGCAGAAACCTTTTTGACCCCGTTCTGGTACGTAGTCTGGGTATCGAGTATCACGGGGTTGGGCGTGGCGAGGGGGTTCAACAGACCCGGAGCAACGGTGTGACAGGCCGGGTGTGAACCGATTGCGATCATGGTCGTATCGCGATGATTTTCCATTGCGCCGGCAAGGGTAGGCCAGAACACGCAGAGGCGGAATTTGACTCTGCTCAGCGTGCCGGCCCCGTGTGCAGCGGCACGATGTCGCCTGCCCGCAGAGAGACCGTGACCTCCCGTCCGACCGCAATCCCGTAGCGATGGACGGCGCGAACTGGCAGGCGCATCTGCAGGCGGGCTTCGGACAGACCCTGCGGTTGTAAACGGACGACGGCTTCAGTGCCCATTTCGATGACTTCCTCGACGATGACCAGCAGCGGGTTTTCCAGATGACTTCCCCAGGGTTTGTCCGGGCGGACGAGCAGTACGTTGCTCGGCAGGATGGCCCAGCGCAGGTCGCCCTCAATGCCCGCCGGTAGCGGGCCGGTGGCACGCAGGGCATGCGGTCCCCAGCGCAGCCGCAGGTTGCGCCCACTGGCCGTGCCGTCCACCCTGGCCGTAAAAATATTCGGGATGTCGAGGAGGCGTGCCGCTTCCTCGCTTGTGGGGCGCGTCAATACTTCGGAGGTGGCCCCGGACTGCACTATTCGCCCATGCCGTAGCAGCAGCAGGTGCGAAGCCAGTTGTGCGGCTTCGTCGAGATCGTGGGTCACCAGCAGCACCGTTGCAGCGAGTTGCTCATGCAGGCGCAGCAGTTCCATATAGAGACGCTTGCGCGTACTGCGATCAACGGCGGAGAAAGGCTCATCAAGTAGTAGGACCTGCGGTTGGCGGGCGATTGCCCGCGCCAGCGCCACACGCTGCTTCTGGCCGCCGGAAAGCTCGTCGGGATAGCGTCGTTCAAGACCTTCGACATGGGCGAGGGCAAGGCAATGAAGCGCTCGTTTCCGGCGTTCGCCGATCGGCAGATGGATCAGTGCTGTCTCGACATTTGCCTGCACCGTCAGGTGGGGAAAAAGACCATAATGCTGGGAAACGAAGCCGATTGACCGCTCGCGTGTCGGCCGGTGGATGTTTCCTTCAGCCCAAATTTCCGTCCCCAGTGCCACGTGTGCCTGTCTGACTGGCAACAGGCCAGCAATGGCGCGCAGGATCGAGGTCTTGCCGCTTCCGGAAGGGCCTACCAGGGCGGTGATCCGTCCGTCGGGAAAGTCAGCGGCAAAATCGAGTGGCGGACCGCCATGACGAAGTTGTACGCTGAGGGTCACGTTGCGCGGTGCCGCCTGGCCAGGCGTCTGGCCAGCCCGTAGCTGACCGAGATGGTGAGCAGCGAAACCAGCAGAAGCAGTAGCGACATCGCGCCTGCCGAAGCGTGATCGAAGGATTGCACCTTGTCGTAGATCGAGATCGCGACGGTACGGGTTTCGCCGGGGATGTTGCCACCCACCATCAGTACTACGCCGAATTCGCCGAGGGTGTGGGCAAAGGTCATCACCGATGCAGACAGAATGCCGGGCCAGGCCAACGGCAGTTCTATCCTGAGGAAGGTTTGCCAGCAGGTCAGTCCGCAACATTGTGCGGCTTCGCGAATGTCCGGTGCAATGGCTTCGAAGGCGCGCTGGATCGGCTGCACGGCAAAGGGAATGTTGAAGATCACTGAGGCTACGACCAGGCCGCTGAAACTGAAGGCCAGGGTCTGGCCAGCAAGCACCTCGAACCAGCGTCCCGGTAGCGATTGGCTACTCATCGCCACGAGCAGGTAGTAGCCGATCACTGTGGGTGGCAGGACCAGCGGGAGCGCCAGCAGGCCCTCAATCCATATTTTGCGCTTGCGCGTGGTCACCGCCAGCCAGTGGGCCGCAAGAATCGCCGGGGGAAGCAGCAGCAGCAAGGTCAGCAAGGCGAGTCTGACTGACAGGGTGATCGCGGCCGTGTCCATTAAGGCGTTGCTTTATTCGGCAGAACGAAGCCGTGGCGAACGAAGACGGCGCGTGCGGCAGGTTTTTGAACGTAGTCGTAAAAGGCGCGCGCGGTATCGCCGGCGGACTTCATCAGTACCAGGCGCTGGCGCAACGGTTCGCTCGCGTGCCATTCGCTGCTAATTAGCGTGAAGCTTCCCGATTGGGCGACTGCTGGCGCACTGGCAAGTGACAGGGGCAGCAGGCCTCCCTGACTCGATCCCGATGCCGCGAACTGCATCGCCTGTGCGGCACTTTCGCCCAGCACGAGCTTGGACTCGATCGCCGACCACAGCCCCGCATGTTGTAGCACTGCCCGCGCTGCGCGGCCATAGGGGGCGTGCTCTGGGTTGGCGATGGCAAAGCGCTTGACGCGGCCGTCGGCCAGTGCCGCCTTGAGATCGTTCAACGCAGCGTCTGCCTGCAGGGGCGATCCGTGTGGGACGAACAGGACCAGGCGGCCGATGGCATACAAGACGCCACGATCCCGTGTCAGCCCCCGGTCGGCGAGCCGAAAAACCAGGTGCTCGTCAGCAGAGAGAAACAACTCGAATGGAGCGCCATGCTCAAGCTGGTAGGCAAAGTTTCCCGATGAACCGAAAGACAGCTTTACCGCGTGTCCGCTCTCCTTCTCGAAAACTTCGGCAACTTCGGTCAGTGCGAACTTGAGATCAGCCGCGGCAGCGATCGGGGGGGGGCCGGCAGCTTTCGCGATCGTCAGTTCAGCCAGCAGCAACAGACAGACAGCGGCGCGAAGGATTGGCATGACAGCTCTGGCCAACGTCAATGGGAGGCTCATTATAGCCTGCCGGGATTGCCGGTTGGCGATCGACCTTGCCCAGGCTGCAGGCGGATCGTAGCGATGCGATTGATCGATATTCTGCACCTACCCCGACCCGTGCATGAGTGCCAGTCATACCGAGGGCTGCCGAAGAGACCTGGTAGACGCTGTTCACGAGAAATGCTGCGTTGTATGCGCACTTGTATTCGGGTCATGTGGCACAATATAAAGATGGCTCAAGACTCACGACCTGGTTTGCTCATAGTCAGACGAACAACTATCAATACACAGGAACCTGGATGACTTCTGACATGCTCCACAAGCATTTCACTCCCTACTCGCCAAAACCGGGTGAGGAGTTCATGAATAGCGATCAACTGGCCCATTTTCGTGGCATCCTCGAAGCGCTCAAGCAGCAGTTGATCGAGGACATCGAGCGTACGGTGCATACCATGAAGGATGAAGCGACGGTTTTTGCCGATCCCAATGATCGTGCGAGCCAGGAAACCGACATCGCCATCGAACTGCGCAACCGCGACCGAGAACGCAAGCTGATCAAGAAGATCGAGGAGACCATCGACCGGATTGACAGCGGTGACTATGGCTATTGTGCCGCCTGCGGGGTCGAGATCGGCATCAAGCGTCTGGAAGCGCGACCGACGGCGACCCTGTGCATCGACTGCAAAACGCTTGAAGAAGTACGGGAAAAACAGATAGCCAAGTAGGCGATATCGGCAGATGGGCGCTGGGCGCACCGCGCAGGCGGTCGACCAGCGGTGCATGTCACACAAAAGGACGCCTCGGCGTCCTTTTTTCTGCCGTTGATCAGCGGCCTATGACTGTGTGGCGTTAGCGCCGCCCTCTTCGGCGCTCAGGGCTTTCATGGACAGCCGTACCCGGCCTTTCTCGTCGGCTTCCAGAACCTTGACGCGTACCTTCTGGCTTTCCTTGAGATAATCGGCAACGGCGTTGACGCGTTCGTTGGCGATCTGTGAGATGTGCAGAAGGCCATCTCGACCGGGCAGGATGCTGACGATGGCGCCAAAGTCTAGCAGCTTTAGTACGGTGCCGTCATAAACCTTGCCGACTTCGACGTCAGCCGTAATGGCCTCGATGCGAGCCTTGGCAGCGTCAGCGGCGTCCCCGCTGACCGAAGCGATGGTGATCGTGCCGTCGTCCTTGATGTCGATCGTCGTGCCGGTTTCTTCGGTAATGGCACGGATCACCGCACCGCCCTTGCCGATCACGTCGCGAATTTTCTCGGGATTGATTTTCATCATATACAGGCGCGGTGCATAGCTCGATACCTCTTCACGATGTCCGGACATCGAATCCTGCATCTGTTTCAGGATGTGCAGGCGGGCCTCACCGGCCTGGGCCAGCGCGACCTGCATGATTTCCTTGGTAATGCCCTGGATTTTGATGTCCATCTGCAGTGCAGTGACCCCCGACTCGGTGCCGGCAACCTTGAAGTCCATGTCACCGAGGTGATCCTCGTCACCGAGGATGTCGGTCAGCACAGCGAAGCGATTGCCTTCCTTGATCAAACCCATGGCGATTCCGGCCACGTGTGCCTTGAGCGGAACGCCGGCATCCATCAGCGCCAGCGATGCTCCGCAGACGCTGGCCATCGAGCTGGAGCCGTTTGATTCGGTAATCTCGGAGACAACGCGAATGGTGTACGAGAACTCTTCGGGTGAAGGCAGAACGCCCAATAAGGCGCGCTTGGCCAGCCGGCCATGCCCGATCTCGCGACGCTTCGGCGTTCCGACACGGCCGCATTCCCCCGTGGCGTAGGGCGGGAAATTATAGTGCAGCATGAAGCGCTCACGGTATTCGCCGGAGAGTGCGTCGATGATCTGTTCGTCACGACCGGTGCCGAGCGTCGCCACGACCAGCGCCTGCGTCTCGCCACGGGTGAACAGGGACGAGCCATGTGCTCGCGGCAGCACGCCCGAACGCATCGCGAGCGGTCGAACGGTTCGCGTATCGCGTCCATCAATGCGCGGCTCGCCGGCGAGGATGCGACCGCGGACGATTCTGGCTTCGGCATCTGAGACCATGTTGCGGACGGCGTTGGCATCAGGGGCATCGTCGCCAGCGGTCAGGACTTCGACCGCGTAGGCGGTGATTTCCCTGATCCGTTGGCTGCGCAACTGTTTGCTGCTTATCCGGTAGGCCTCCTGCAGTTCGCCTTCAACCAGTGCATTGAGCTTGCCATGCACGGCTTCGTTTCTTGCCGCCGGTGCCCAGTCCCATTCCGGTTTGCCAGCCTGATCGGCAAGTTCGTTGATGGCATCGATCGCCGCCTGCATTTCCTGGTGTCCGTAGACCACGGCACCGAGCATGACCTCCTCGGAGAGTTCCCGGGCTTCTGACTCAACCATCAGCACGGCTGCCTGTGTTCCGGCGACGACCAGATTGAGCAGACTCGATGAGAGTTGCGTGGCCCTCGGGTTGAGGACGTATTGGCCGTCGATATAGCCGACGCGGGCAGCGGCGATTGGTCCGTCGAAAGGGATGCCGGAGATCGCCAAGGCTGCCGAGGCGCCGATAATGGCTGGAATGTCGGGATCGATTTCCGGGTTCAGCGACATCACCATTGCGACGATCTGAACCTCGTGGTAGAAGCCTTCGGGGAAGAGCGGGCGCAGCGGACGATCGATGAGCCGTGAGGTCAGGGTTTCCTTCTCCGAAGGACGGCCCTCACGCTTAAAAAAGCCACCGGGAATGCGTCCCGCAGCATAGGTTTTCTCGATGTAATCAACGGTCAGCGGAAAGAAATCCTGGCCAGGCTTGGCCATTTTGTTGCCAACGACAGTGACCAGCACGACGGTGTCGTCCATCGACACCAGTACGGCACCGCCAGCCTGACGGGCGATTTCGCCGGTTTCCAGGGTCACCTGGTGGGCTCCGTAGGCGAAGCTTTTCTTGACGATATTAAACATTGTTCCCTTTCTCAATAGTCTGGCGCGAGCCTGCCCGCGACTCCGGCAGGCGACCGACGCCCGATTTAGCAAACTGCAATAGCAGAAACAGCGGCGCAGCCCGCGAGGGGCTGGCCGCTGACTGCTTTTCGAGTTGCCTGCAGATCCGATCGCGGTGAGGATCGGTGAGCGGGCTTATTTGCGCAGGCCGAGACGCTGGATCAGGCTGCGGTACGAATCGACATTGGTGCGCTTCAGATAGTCCAGCAACTTGCGACGACGGCTGACCATACGCAACAGCCCACGCCGCGAGTGATTGTCCTTCTTGTGTTCCTTGAAATGGCCGGTCAGGTCATTGATGCGTGCGGTCAGCAACGCCACCTGGACTTCGGAAGACCCGGTATCGCCGACGGTACGCTGGTAATCGGTCATGATTTGCGCTTTTTGCGTCACATTGATCGCCATGTCAAACTCTCTTTCTGGGAAACGGCGCCGCCCCGGTTTGATAGAGCCAACGCCAGATGGATAAAGGTGTTTATTCGCTTGGCGAAGCGAGGCGGGGATTGTAACTGTTGGGGGGATGAGCAGCAAGGCAGCCCTGAAGCATGACCGGCGAACCCAGGGCCTCTGTACTCGGTTGACATACTCCATGTCGTGTCAAAAGGAGCAAAATTGCTTACATTCATTGGCTTATGAAGATATCTTGTAAACCCGTGCGAAATCAGGTCTGCTCTCGTCTTTTAGGCGACCGAAATGATGGCGACACAGGGGGGTAAGTCTGATGTGCTGCTTGAGGGAAGTGGACGATCCGTGCAAACCGAGCAAAGGAACGCTGCATGACTTCGTGGAGAGGCTCGTGATCGCATCGCGATGGCAACGGCGCTGTCCAATAGTGACACCCTTGAAGAGATCGCGGACTGGGGACGGACGAAGGAGCCCTGGTTGCGCCATTTCTGGGTGCTCAAAAACGGCGTCCCCTCCGTGGAGACCTTTCTGCGGGTCTTTCGAGCGCTGGACGCGAAGCAATTCGAGGCGGCATTCCGCCGCTGGGTGGCCGGGGTCGTTGGCGCCCTGAGAGGCAGTGCGGCGGTCGATGAATAGGGCAGGACGTGACACGAATACCGTACGAGCGAAAACCCGGGTGCGAACGGTAAGCGGGAGCAAGACTTGCAGCAATGCCAAGCATTCGCGACTACAATGCGCAGGGGGTCGTTTGTTGTTGACCCGGGCCGGCTAATGGGTGAGTCATAGGAACATGTCCTTCCTCGAGCGTATCGACGAGTGCAACACGCACGATCTGGCCGCCTTCCGTCCTTTCGAGGTCGAGGGCGTGCGCTATGGCTGGGTGCGGCACGATCTTGCCGAGCGCCTGGCCGGGTTTGGTGAGGTCTTCGCCGTTTCCGCCAATGCCGTGGTGCTGTCGCCAGCGTTGCGCGACTTTGCGGCGCGCAGCGAGGCGGTCGAGCGCGCGGTGCGCGTCCTCGAGAGCGAAGGGCGGATCGTCGGGCGCCGCGACGAGTTCTATCCGGTGACACAGGCGTTTGCCGCGCTGCCCGTCTTGCAGATCGAGCGCGCTGCCGTCCCGCATTTCGGTGTGCTTGCCTTCGGTGTGCACATGAACGCATTCGTGCGCACGCGCAACGGCTTGCAGATGTGGGTGGCAAGGCGAGCAGCGGACAAGCCAACCTTTCCCGGAATGCTCGACAATGCGGTGGCGGGCGGCCAGCCGATCGGCATCGGGCTGCGCGAGAACCTGCTCAAGGAATGCCACGAGGAAGCGGGAATTCCGCCGGAGATCGCGCAACGCGCCACGTCGGTCGGCGCCCTTTCGTATTGCAAGGAAACACGGAACGGGCTGAAACCCGACGTGCTGTATTGCTTCGATCTCGAACTGCCAGCGGACTTCGTGCCGAGCAATACCGACGGAGAAGTCGAGGAATTTTTGCTCTGGCCGATCACGCGCGTCGCCGAGACGGTGCGCGACAGCCAGGCGTTCAAGCCGAACTGCAACCTGGTGATCATCGATTTTCTCGTGCGGCACGGCGTCATTCCGCCGGAGCACAGGGATTATCTGCCGATCTGCCTCGGCTTACGGCGTTAGCAGGGGGCTTCCCTCCCTGCACCCCTTGCGATGGTTGCCGGTCGTTTCGCTTCTGGTCTTGACGCGATACCTCATATGGGCACCGAGGGGCAATTCCACCCGGTCGAGCCACGCAGTCGAGCTAAGCTTTCTTCGCTTGTCGTGGATCGCGCACCCCCAACCCACACGGCCAGCAGCTGAAAGCTGAACCGAATTCTCTGCCTTCATTCATGGAACGCCCAAAAAAGACAGAAAACTACACAAATCATAGGGCTGTGAACATCCCTCTTCCTAACTCGTTGAGGGTAAACGCGCCTATTTGCGAGGGTTGACGACATTGGCGTCCATGCAATTGCCCTGGTGACGCCGGATTACCGCATGGGACGGGGGGCTGATGACGTACAATAAGCAGGCAGGACGGTCGGAGTATGGTCTTGTCTTGCGGCGGGCCTGACAAGCAGCTGTGCGCAACCTTCAAAGAGGTGCCGTCTGAAAAAAAGGCCCCGACCAATCGGGGCCTTCTTGTTGGGTGCCTGGTGCCCAAGAGAGGAATCGAACCTCCACGGTGTTGCCACCACTAGGACCTGAACCTAGCGCGTCTACCAATTTCGCCACCTGGGCAATTCCAGCGAGAGCCGAATTCTATAGGAACATGAAGAAATGTCAATCATCAAAATGTCGGCAATCCGACGCCGCGATCCGTACCTGGAGCGTGAACTGAAACACTACGAGCAACCATTGCCTTCGCGCGAATATATCCAGCAAATTCTTGAGGAACAGGGTAAGCCTGTGGGCTTCGACGAGCTTTGTGCGCTGCTTGACATCCAGAAAGCCGAGTTCGAGCCGTTTCAGCGCCGCTTGCGGGCAATGGAGAGCGAGGCGCAGTTGCTGCGCAACCGCAAGGCCTCGTACATTCTGCCGGAACGCGTTAGTCTGATTGCCGGACGCGTCGAGGGGCATCCCGATGGATATGGCTTCCTGATTCCTGATGATGGTAGCGAAGACCTGGCTCTTGAAGCCCGGCAGATGTCCAAGGTACTACATCGCGATCGCGCCCTGGTGCGTGTCGTCGGCACCGATCGCCGCGGACGCCGTGAGGGGGTCATCGTCGAAGTCCTGGAACGGGCCAATAGCCGGGTCGTTGGCCGCGTCCTGCTGGAACATGGGATCGCCGTCGTGGTACCGGAAAACCGGCGCATCAACCAGGACATCCTGGTCGCACCAAACGGCAATATCAGTGCACGCTCGGGTGAGGTAGTCACGGTCGAAATCATCGAGCAGCCCGATCGGCATTCGAAGCCGATTGGGCGCATCGTCGAGGTGCTTGGCAACTACGCCGACCCGGGCATGGAAATAGAGATCGCCCTGCGTAAGCACGAGCTGCCATTCGAGTTCTCAAGCGGTGCGCTTGCAGAAGCCGCGGCGCTGCCGGATACCCTGGACCCGGTTGATCGGGAAGGTCGTATCGACTTGCGAGTGCTGCCATTGGTAACGATCGACGGTGAAACGGCGAGGGATTTCGACGACGCGGTTTTCGCCGAGAAGCAAGGTCTTGGCTGGCGATTGGTGGTGGCAATTGCCGACGTCAGTCACTACGTACAGCCAGCCACGGCGCTCGATCATGAGGCCCGGGAACGCGGCAATTCGGTCTATTTCCCTCGCCGGGTGATTCCGATGTTGCCCGAGAAGCTCTCCAATGGCCTGTGTTCGTTGAACCCCGACGTCGAACGTCTGGCGATGGTCTGCGACATGCTGATCGACCCCCATGGCGAGATCACCGATTACCGTTTCTACCCTGCAATCTTCCGCTCACAGGCGCGGCTGACCTATGATCAGGTATGGAACTGGCTGACTGGCGTAACGCGGCCGGAGAGCGATCTTCATCGTGGCCTGCAGCCGCATCTGCAGACGCTCTACACTCTGTTCAAGGTGCTTGTCGATGCACGTGGCAAACGCGGGGCGATCGACTTCGAAACCATCGAAACGATGATGGTGTTCAATGCGCAGGGCAAGATCGAAAAGATTGTTCCAGTGCGCCGCAACGACGCGCACCGCCTGATCGAGGAATGCATGCTCGCCGCCAATGTCTGTGCTTCCGACTTTCTTCAGGCCAAGCGGCAGCCTTGCCTGTATCGGATTCATGAAGGTCCGACGGCAGAGAAGCTGGAGGCACTGCGCAATTTCCTCAAGGAATTCGGAATTGGCCTGGGCGGCGGTGACAATCCGACGGCCAGGGATTACGCCAAGTTGCTGGAGAGCATCAAGTCCCGTCCCGACGCCCAGTTGCTGCAGACGGTGATGCTGCGCTCACTGCGCCAGGCCATGTACAGCCCCGATAACGTCGGACATTTCGGTTTGTCGTACGAGCACTATACCCATTTCACGTCGCCGATCCGCCGCTACCCTGATCTGCTGATCCATCGTTCGATCAAGGCGGTGCTGGCGGGAACGCACTACCAGCCAGGCAAGTGGGACGAAATTGGTCTGCACTGCTCGATGACCGAGCGGCGCGCCGATGAGGCGACACGTGACGTCAGCAACTGGCTGAAGTGCTACTACATGCGTGACCGTATCGGAGAGTGTTTTTCAGGAACGATTGCCGCCGTGGTACCCTTTGGAATTTTTGTCGCACTCGATGAGGTCTATGTCGAAGGTCTGGTGCATGTTTCGGAACTCGGCGACGAGTATTTCCAGTACGACAGTGTTAAACACCAGATGCTCGGCGAGCGAACAGGTCACCGCTATCGTCTCGGTGACCGTTTGCAAGTGAAGCTCGTCAGGGCGGATCTGGAAACCGGGCGAATCGATTTCGTGCTCTCGGAGCCGTCGTGATGCGCATCAGCGACAGAAAGTCAGGATAGTGAACGGAGATTTTCGGGAAGATCGGCAGGTGCCAGCGCCGCCGGATATCGCGGCGAGGTTGTTACGTGTGGTGTTGGCAATGGTCGAGGAGACCCGCCCGGGACGAGCTCTGGGGCGAGTGAGCCTGCACAGCCACCTTGAGCGGGATCTGGGCCTGGATAGCCTGGCTCGGGTCGAACTCCTGCTGCGGGTGGGCAGCGAGTTTGGCAAATCGCTGCCTGAAGGAGCGCTTGCCGAGGCCGAAACGCCACAGGACCTGCTGCGATTCATTGCGTGCGCCGACACCGGGAGTTTTGTCCAAACGGATGTCGAGCCGGCAAGCAGCCCGACCGGTGTTGACAGCAGTCCGACCGGTGTTCCCGAATCGGCGAGGACGCTGGTCGAAGTCCTTGAGTGGCACGCCGAACGCCATCCGCATCGACCGCATGTGCTGCTCTACGGCGATGGCGGAGGCGAACAGGGTGAATTTCGTGCCGAAACCATCACCTATGCCCAATTGCTCGAGCAGGCTCGTCGTGTCGCCACTGGACTGGTGTCACGCGGCCTGTTGCCGCGGCAGGCAGTGGCGTTGATGCTGCCTACCGGACGCGACTATCTGACGAGTTTTTTCGGTGTGATGCTTGCCGGCGGCATTCCGGTGCCGATCTACCCGCCGGCACGACTGGCACAGATCGAGGATCACCTGCGGCGGCATGCACGCATTCTCGCGAATGCTGAAGCGGTGTGCATCATCACCGTGCCGCAGGCGAAAGGGGTGGCCGCACTGCTGCGACCCGAGGCACCGACGCTGACCGAGGTGCTGACCCCTGCAGAACTTGACAATGAACCGATTCCCCTGCTGTACCGCGCTGTTCAAGAGGATATCGCCTTTCTGCAATATACCTCCGGCAGCACGGGTGACCCCAAGGGCGTGATGCTCAGCCATGCCAATCTGCTCGCCAACCTGCGGGCCATGGGCGAAGCTACCGGGGTAAGCAGCGAGGATGTCTTCGTATCGTGGCTGCCGCTTTACCATGATATGGGATTGATCGGTGCCTGGTTTGGCTCGCTCTATTTCGGCATGCGCCTGATTCTGATGTCGCCGCTGGCTTTTCTGTCACGACCGGTGCGCTGGTTGCATGCCATCTCGCGGCATCGCGGTACGCTTTCTCCTGCCCCCAACTTTGCCTATGACCTGTGCGCGCGCAAGCTTGCCGACGCCGATCTGGAGGGGCTTGATCTGTCTTCCTGGCGGCTGGCGCTGAATGGTGCCGAGCCGGTGAGTCCGTCGACGCTCGAAGCCTTTGCAAAACGTTTCGCCCCCTATGGTCTGTGCGGCGAGGCGATTACGCCGGTGTATGGCCTCGCCGAATGCTCTGTTGGGCTAGCCTTCCCGCCGCTCGAACGCGGTCCACGCATTGATGTGATCGAGCGGGACGCCCTGGTCAAGCGTAAATGTGCTGTCCCGGTTAGCAAAGGTGACGCCGATCCGTTGCGCGTGCCGGCCTGCGGTCGGGTCCTGCCACGGCACGAGATCCGGGTGGTTGATGAACAGGGCTGCGAACTTCCAGATCGGCGCGTCGGCTGCCTGCAGTTTCGTGGTCCATCGGCCACGACAGGCTATTACCGTAATCCGCTAGCGACGCAAGCGCTGTTTCGCGACGGCTGGCTGGACTCCGGGGATTTTGCCTATACGGTTGAAGGCGAGATCTATCTGACCGGAAGGGTCAAGGACTTGATCATTCGCGGCGGCCGCAATTTCTATCCATACGAGCTCGAACAGGCGGTCGGCAACATCCCTGGTGTGCGCAGGGGCTGTGTCGCGGTATTTGCCAGCAACGATCCGGTCAACGCCACTGAACGGCTGATCGTCCTGGCCGAGACGCGCGAGGAGGACGCGACTCGGCGCGAGACGCTGCGGCAGTGCATCAACGATGCGGCCGTCGCAGCCATTGGCATGCCGGCCGATGAAGTGATTCTGGCGCCGCCCAATTCGGTGCTGAAAACATCGAGCGGCAAGATCCGGCGTAATGCGTCGCGGGAAGCCTTCGAGCGTGGCTTGATCGGTATCCGGGCGGTACCGGACAGGTGGCAGATGCTGCGGCTCACCCTGGCGGCACTGCGCGAGCGCCTGCGTGACTCGGCTGAGCGTCTCGCCAGAAGGGTTTATGGTATCTGGTGCTGGAGCGTCTTTCTGATGCTTGCGGTACCGGTGTTGGGACTGGTCGTCGCCCTGCGCGTGCCGGGGCTTGGCCGCCGCGTCGTCCATCACGCCGCCCGCATCTTCCTGCGGCTGGCCGGCATGCCGGTCGCAAGCACCGCTGCTGCAGAGTCAACAGCAGGCGCGCACCTGCTGCTGGTCAACCACTGCAGCTATTTTGACGCCCTGGTCCTGTGTGCAGTCTTGCCGCCGAGTGCGGCCTACAGCTTTGTTGCCAAACGCGAGTTTGTCGAACAGCCGGTGATCCACGCTTTCCTGCGCGCGCTCGGCACCTTGTTCGTCGAACGCTTCGAAGCGACAAAGAGCCTTGAGGATGTCGACGGCATCGTTGCCGCACTGGGGCGGGGTGAGAAGGTGGTGATTTTCCCGGAGGGCACCTTCTCGCGCGAAGCCGGTCTCAAGCCGTTTCGCATGGGCGCTTTCGTTGCGGCCGTGCGAGCTGGAGTACCGGTGCGGGTGGGCGGTCTACGCGGCACGCGTGCAGTTCTGCGGGATCGGACCTGGATGCCGCGGCGCGGCCCGATCGGCTTCGAAGTCGGGCCGCTGCTTTCGCCAGTCGGTAGCGACTGGGCCGCGGCGGTTCGCTTGCGGGAGAAAACGCGTCAGGAAATGCTTCGGCTCTGCGGCGAGCATGATCTTGAACGTTGAACCGGCCTACGGGGGCTACGACGAAGTCGAAGTGCAGCCGTCCGATCCGGACAGCCCAGGCCTGCGGCTCTGGGTGACCCGGATCCGGCGCAGGGAAGCGCCGTGCAGGCGTGGCCACCGTCGCTGCGATCAGCCGCCGCGTGCAGCGGTTCTGCCAGAATAGGAAGCTGTACGGGTGGGCGCCCCCAACTGGGTAGCGAAAATGATCGATCCATTTGCTACAGCACACATCTGCGTACGGCTCTCGAATAATACATCGACCACCGGGGCAAGAGGTGGCCGCGTTTGTTTGAACAGAAAGTGCTCCTGGACAAGTGGAGCCCTGACAGTTTCGGTCGGCTCTACGAAGTCCCTTCCTCATGCCACGCCGCGGCTCGGGTGGCAGACGCGAGGGTGACAAAGCCGGCGGCGTCCGGCGTCTGGGCATCGCGAGCGATGGAGTCGTCGCTCGTGGTAGAAGTGTAGAGACGAGCTCAGATGGGCGTTCGCATCGGCGACGCGGTCACTCCTCAACAATCGTTTTCCAGCGTCAACGGACCGATCTTGGCTCTGTTCCGTCAAGTCCGGATCACTCTTCCGGCAGCGCTGCAGCGCTTGCCAGGTCGTCGCCAACCAGCAGATCCAAATGGCTGCTGCCGCCGACAGCACCGGTGTAGTCGCCGAGCGTGCTAGAATTTCCTCCCTATGGAAATCATGATCAACGGCGAAAGCCGCCAATTTTCTTCGCCACTGACGGTGGCCGAACTCGTGCTGACCTTGAACCACGCCGGCAAACGCATCGCCGTCGAACGCAACGGTGAAATCGTTGCGCGCGGCCGGCATGGCGAAACGATGCTGGCCGATGGTGACCGGATCGAGATCGTCGTTGCGGTCGGTGGCGGCTGAACCTTAGGGACCTGCTCTCAAGCGAAAGACACATGCCATCTTCCCCACACAGCCTGACGGTCGCCGGCAGGATTTACCGCTCGCGCCTGCTCGTCGGTACCGGCAAGTACCGGGACTTCGCAGAAACTCGTGCCGCCATCGACGCTTCCGGCGCCGAGATTGTGACTGTCGCGATTCGCCGTACCAACATCGGCCAGAATGACGGCGAGCCGAACCTGCTCGACGTGCTGCCACCGTCGCAATTCACGATCCTGCCGAACACCGCCGGCTGTTACACTGCGGCGGACGCGGTGCGCACGCTGCGGCTGGCGCGCGAGCTGCTCGAAGGGCATGCACTGTGCAAGCTGGAAGTGCTCGGCGATCCGACCAGTCTGTTTCCGAACATGCCGGAAACGCTCAAAGCTGCCGAGATACTGGTCAAGGAGGGCTTCGAGGTGATGGTCTACTGCGCCGACGATCCGATCCAGGCGAGAATGCTCGAAGAGATCGGTTGCGTGGCGGTGATGCCGCTGGCGTCCTTGATCGGTTCGGGGATGGGTATCGTCAATCCCTGGAACCTGCGCCTGATCATCGATAACGCCAGGGTGCCGGTGCTCGTCGATGCTGGCGTCGGCACCGCTTCGGATGCCGCGATTGCGATGGAACTCGGTTGCGACGGAGTACTGATGAATACCGCCATCGCGCACGCCCGCGATCCGCTGCTGATGGCCAGCGCCATGAAAAAAGCCGTCGAGGCCGGGCGCGAGGCCTTTCTTGCTGGGCGGATGCCGCGCAAGTACTACTCGGCAGACCCCTCGTCACCGACGACCGGCCTGATCGGATCCTAGGCATGACTGTGCCGGATTCCGCGCAGGCGGGCCTGAATGCGGACACGGGTATGGGCACGGATGCGGCTGCGCGGGCCGGGCATATTCGCAGCTTCGTTCGCCGTCAGGGCCGGGTGTCGAATGCCCAGCAGCGCTATCATCAAGAGATGATGGCCAAGATCGGCGTTCCTTACGCGGCGGCACGCCTTGATTTCGATGCGCTGTTTGGACGCGTGGCACCTCGCATTCTCGAAATCGGTTTCGGCATGGGCGAGACTTCGGCAGTGATTGCCGCCCTGCATCCTGAAAATGATTATCTTGGCATCGAAGTTCACACGCCGGGTGTCGGCAGCCTGTGCAAGCTGGTCGCCGAGAAGTGCTTGCATAATCAGCGCATCATTCAGCACGACGCCGTTGAAGTACTGCGTGACATGCTTATGCCGGGGTCGCTCGCTGGGGCGCACATCTTTTTTCCCGATCCCTGGCCGAAGATGCGTCACCACAAGCGGCGGCTGCTGCAAGCGCCGTTTGTAGCGCTGCTCACCAGCCGCCTGCAGCCTGGCGGTTATCTCCATTGCGCGACAGACTGGGAAGATTATGCGCAGCAAATGCTGGCCGTACTCTCGGCCGAAACGCTGCTGGAGAATACGGTATCTGGTTACGCGCCGCGCCCGGAGCAGCGTCCGCAGACCAAGTTCGAGCAGCGTGGCCGGCGGCTCGGGCACGGCGTCTGGGATCTGGTATTTCGCCGCCGGCTGGATTCACTCCAGGCGGAAGATGACCGGCAGAATGAACTCGCGTGAGTTCGCCCAGTCAATACGCCCCATCGTGTAGGCCGCTTTCACCGCCGCCTGGTCGAGGAGGGCATGGCCACTGCTGGCGGCTACGACGACGTCGGTGATGCTGCCGTCGTCGGCAATCGTCAGCAGCAAGCGCACTTCGCCTTCGAGGCCGCGGGCGACGGCTGCGGGCGGGTAGTAAAGATGCTGCGACAATTTGCGCTGTGCGGCCTCGATCTGGTGCCTCGCCGCCGCTCTGGCGTTTGGCGGCAACGCACGAGCAGCCGGCGGGGCAGGGGGTACCGCCTTGACGGGAGCCGGGTCATCAGTGAGCGTATTTTTCATCAGCGGCTCGTTGTGACGCGCAGGAGGAGGCGCTGGCGACTGCAGGGATGCCTCGATTGGTGGCGGTGCCGTCGGCAGGCTGAGTTTGCGGGCATCCCAAAACAGCACCCCGGCGTGCAGGGCGAGCGAGAGAGCGATGGCAAAGGGCAGGCAAGGCAACATGAGTCTGACATTGTGAAGCAAAACCGTGCGGCAGGCACGGGTGTGGGGTTCTGCAAGGGTGTTCTGTCGAGTCGGAATGGAGAATGCGTGTGAAGCCTTTGATCAAGCCACTCGGTTGCTGGGCCTTGCTCCTGTGCTGCCTGCTGGCCGCGCCGGTGTCAGCCGAGGCATCGGTACCCGATCCCATCACGTTCGAATATGCCGTCGAGCGGGGTGATCTGCGAACCGTCAAACGCTGGCTCGACGAGGGCCTGAATCCGGAGTACCAGGCAGCTCACATTGGGACAGGTCTGATGGTCGCTGCCTGGTATGGCCAGATAGACATGATGGCACTGTTCGTCGAACGCGGTGCCGATTTGCGGCAAACCAATCGCCATGGTGAACAAGCGCTGCAACTGGCGGCCTGGGGTGGGCATCAGGAGGCCGTCAAATGGTTGCTCGATCGTGGTGCGCCGCTCGAACGTGTCGGCAACCAGTGGGGGGCACTGCACTACGCGGTCTTCAATGGCCACGAAAGGGTGGTCAGCGATCTGCTGGCGCGCGGTGCCAATGTCAATGCGCGCGCACCGAACGGGGCCACGCCGTTAATGATGGCGGCTCGTGAAGGCCATGAAAATCTGGCGCGAAGTTTGCTGGAAGCGGGGGCCAATCCGAAACTCCAGAGCGATTGGGGTGATTCGGCACTGACCATGGCCATGCGCTACGACCACCTGCGTCTGGCAAAAATGATTTCGTCGCCAGAGGAATTCGCGATTGCCGTCAAGGCACCGAAGGAGAGCTTTGGCGAAGCAACGCGCTCGGCTGCGGTCACGCCGACAATCGACGCCATCCTCAAGGAGATTCGTCTTGCGGAAGCCGAAGGACGGCCGAGCGAGGAGCTGCACAAGAAACTGCGTGCCGCGGTCAATGAACTGCGGGTCAGCGCGGTCCCGCTGGCGCAGCGGCCGATGCCGCGCCCCTATGTGCCGCGCTCGATGGTGATCACCGCTCGCCGCGCTCAACCTGGTGCCGAGCGCGCGCAGTTGGTCGTCACCCCGCGTCCGCCAGGAAACCCACCAGCAGGCGATTGAGAAAGCGCCTGCCGTGCTCGCTCGGGACAATGCGCTGCCGTTGGCGTTCGATCAGTCCTTCCTGCTCGGCCTGTCGCAGCTTGCCCTCGATGCTGAGCAGCGACAGCGCGGTCCGCGACTCGAAGATCTGTGCGTCGAAACCCTGCACCAGGCGCAACGCGTTGATCATGAACTCGAACGGCAAATCCGCGGCAGCGACGGCAAACTCTTCCTGCACCGGCATCCCGGCTGCAACCTGGGCCAGATACTGCTCCGGTCCTTTCCAGCGCATCTGGCGCAGAACGCGATCGTGCAGCGTCAGCTTGCCATGTGCTCCGGCACCAATTCCCAGATAGTCGCCAAAATGCCAGTAGTTGAGGTTATGCTGGCACTGCCGGCCAGGTATTGCGAAGGCCGAGGTTTCGTAGTGCAGGTAGCCGGCCGCTGCCAGCCTGGCTTCGATGGCGTCCTGCATGTCGGCACACAGGTCATCTTCGGGCAGCGCCGGTGGCCTGGCGGCGAAAGCGGTATTCGCTTCGATGGTCAGTTGATAGCAGGACAGGTGTGGTGGTGAAAACGCCAGCGCCGCGTCGAGGTCGGCGAGCGCCTCGGCCAGCGTCTGCCCGGGCAGGCCATACATCAGGTCGAGATTGAAATTGTCGAAATGGCGGGCGGCGATCGTGATCGCTCGCCGAGCTTCGTGATCGTCATGGATGCGGCCGAGCGCCTTGAGGTGCTGTGGATTGAAGCTCTGAATGCCAAGCGACAGGCGGTTGATCCCGGCGTCGCGAAAGGCTGCGAAGCGGGCCGCTTCAACGGTTCCCGGATTGGCTTCGAGCGTGATCTCGGCGCCCGGCAGGAAGGTCAGGCGGCTGCGCAGTGCGGCCAGGAGTTGATCGAGCCCCGCGCCCGAGAGCAGGCTGGGCGTCCCGCCGCCAAAAAAGAGGCTGTCGATACGGCGTCCCCAGACCAGCGGCAGCGCCGACTCAAGGTCTGCAACCAGGGCAGCCAGGTAGTCGCTTTCGGGGATCGCCGTCGGCGCCGTGCTGCTGCCCACCTGCAACGAATGCGAGTTGAAATCGCAGTAGGGGCACTTCTGCACGCACCAAGGAATGTGGACATAAAGAGAGAGTGGCGGCGGGCTGCGAAATCGCGGTTCGGGTTCCTTTATTGCCGCCAGGCGCGCCTGCGGCAATAAAGGAATGATCATCCGGCTTCGGCTACCCGGCATCAGCGTGGAAGTGAAAGTTGCGCGCGCGCTTGCAAGCGCTCGACGAGGCGGGCGAGCGCCTGACCACGGTGCGAACGGCGGTTCTTCTCGGCGGCGTCGAGTTCCGCCGCAGTCCGGTCCAGTTCGCGGATATAGAACAGCGGATCATAGCCAAAACCATCTTCACCGCGTGCTGCCGAGAGAATTTCGCCGTGCCATTCACCCTCTGCAATGATCGGTTGCGGATCGTCGGCGTGGCGAACAAAAACGATCAACGAAACGAAGTGAGCCATCCTCTGAGTGTTGTCGCCGAGTTCGAAGAGCAGCTTTTCATTGTTTCGGGAATCAGACCTGGGTTCGCCGGCGTAGCGGGCAGACTGTACGCCGGGAGCGCCGCCAAAAGCGTCGACACAGAGGCCCGAGTCGTCGGCCAGCGCTGGCAGGCCAGTCAGCCGTGACGCGTGGCGCGCCTTGGCCAGAGCATTCTCGACGAAGGTGCAATGCGGTTCTTCGGCCTCGGGAACTCCGAGTTCGCCCTGGGGAATGAGTTGCCAATCCAGTGGTGCGAGAATCGCGTCGAGTTCCTTGAGTTTCTTGGTATTGTTTGAAGCCAGAACAAGTTTCATGAGTGCAGGGCCGCTTTCTGCTGCGCCATCAGCTCACCGATGCCAGTCGCAGCGAGGTCCAGCAACTCGTCCATCTGTGTTCGCGTAAAGGGATTGCCTTCAGCGGTCCCCTGGATCTCGACGATGCCTTGCTGACCAGTCATCACCACGTTCATGTCGGTGTCGCAGTCGGCGTCCTCGGCGTAGTCGAGATCGAGAATCGCTGCGCCCTGATAGATCCCGACTGAAATCGCGGCGACTTGGTCACGCAGCGGGTTTTTGCTGATCTTGCCCTGGCTCAACAGATGCTCGCAGGCATCGTTGAGCGCCAGCCAGGCACCGGTGATCGCAGCGCAACGCGTGCCGCCGTCAGCCTGGAGGACGTCGCAGTCGAGCGTGATCTGGCGTTCGCCGAGCACTTTCAAATCGGTCACCGCACGCAGCGCGCGCCCGATCAGGCGCTGGATTTCCTGGGTGCGACCGCTTTGCTTGCCCTTCGCCGCCTCACGTCCAGTCCGTGTGTGCGTCGACCGCGGCAGCATGCCGTATTCGGCGGTGACCCAGCCCTGGCCGCGACCGCGCAGAAAGGGCGGTACCGACTCTTCGACGCTGGCAGTGCACAGGACGCGGGTATCGCCGATTTCGATCAGTACCGAGCCTTCGGCGTGGCGAGTGAAGCGGCGGGTGATCTGCACTTGGCGCAACTGTGATGCCTGACGTTTGCTGGAGCGCATGTGAGTCCCTATTTGGTGTACTTTTGGATGGTCGAGCGGATCTCTTCGATGGCGAGTTCGATCTCCTCTTCGGAGAGGTCAGTCTTGCCGCTCTGGTGGCGTCCGAATTCATCGATGATCTTGGTGACCGAGTCTTTCGGCATAGTCTTGGTGGAGATCAGGCTACTCGTCCCACTCCCGCCACTGCTCTCATCGCTGTAACTGTCTCCCCAGCGCACGGCGATCAACGACAGGTTGTCGGCGTGTGAACCACCGCGGATTTGCGCATCGTTAAGAAGCAGCGGCACGGCATAGGCCAGATCGGCGGTCTTCAGGGAGAGTGCCAGGGTACCGGCGGGTAGCACGCCCCATACACCATCCGTGCACAGCGCCAGGACATCGCCTGCTTCCAGGGTTGCCTTGCGGGAGTACTCGATCTCCGGTTTTTGCTGGCCACCCAGACAGCCGTAGATTTTGTGGCGGTCGGGGTGCCCGGCCATTTGTTCTTCGCTGATCACCCCTTGATCGAATAATTGTCGGACACGCGAGTGATCCCTGGTTTGCGCCAGCACCTTTCCGTTACGCAGCAGATATAGCCGTGAATCACCCGAGTGCACCCAGTACGCGATGTTATTCTGCACGATGCAGGCGACGCAGGTGGTACGCGGCGAGTCGACCAGATGATGCCTTTCGGCATAGTCGACGATGGCCCGGTGGGCGTTGATCATTCCCTTCTGCAGAAACAGAAAGGGGTCACGCATGCGTGGCCTGAATTCGCGCGTGAATGCCTCGGTCAGTGTCTGCACCGCGATTTGGGCTGCGACCTCACCATAATAGTGACCGCCCATGCCATCGGCGACGACCATCAGCAAGGCTTCCCGTGAGTAGCAGTAAGCCAGGCGGTCTTCGTTGTTGGCGCGCATGCCGGTACGACTTTCCTGGTAGATGCTGAATTTCATAATCCCCTAGGTCTTCTTGAATTTGCCGACTACCTGCCCCAGCCAGGAGTCCTTCTGCTGCGGGCTTGGAGGTGGCACGGAAGTGATGACCGGCTCGGTAAGCGCTTTCTGCAGCGCAAAAACGCTTTGCGGCCGGTACCGATGGTTCAGGCACAGACACCAGTCGATGGTTTCGAGCAATTGATCCGAGTATTGCCCTTCCCAGCGGACCATTGCGGGGATCATCCGATCCTTTTCGAGGCGATTATTGGCCGGTTGCGGTGTATTGCCGGAGATACAGGCATACATCGAGGCACCGACACTGTAAATGTCGCTCCATGGGCCGAGCAGGTCTCGCTGGCAGTAGTGTTCGGGAGAGGCAAAGCCGGGCGTATACATCGGCTTGAGCATCGGCGTGTCGGAAGCCAGCGTCTGGCGGGCCGCGCCGAAGTCGATCAGCACCGGGATGTGGCTGTTGCGCATGTAGATGTTCGACGGTTTGAGGTCGAGGTGCAGCAGCCGGTGCGCGTGCACCTCGCGCAGGCCGTTGAGCATCTTGGTGAATACATTGCGAATGAAGTTCTCGGTGATCCCTGCACGATTCTTCTGGATCAGCTCCTGCAGAGTATGGCCGCTTTCATACTCCATCACCATGTAGACCGTATCGTTGGCACGAAAAAAATTCAGAACGCGGATGACGTTAGGGTGGGAAAGCGCGGCCAGTGCCCGGCCTTCCTCGAAAAAGCATTTCATGCCGTAGCGAAAAGCCGGCAGATGATCTTCAGTGATGACCGGAGAGGTCTGCCCCTCACTGCGCAAGGCCAGAGTATTGGGCAGGTACTCCTTGATGGCGACGCGCCTCCCTTGTGCATCGGTAGCCACGTAGACAATTGAAAAACCTCCCATCGACAGTTGATGCTCGATGGAATATTCATCAAGTTGGAAACCGGCGGGAAGGGGGTGGTTCGCTTGTTGCACCATCCGTGTCAGGGCTATCATTCACATGTTTTCCCATTGTCCGGTTTTTTGCGGTGAACTGTAAAGCCGGTTGCTCATTCAGAGTCGTTTAAGTGTCAGGATTGCAATGATTTATAGCATGACCGGCTATGCTGCCAGAACGCGCACCGTCAGCGGCGGAGAATTGCACATTGAACTTAAAAGTGTCAATTCCCGCTACCTGGATTGCCAATTTCGAGTTTGTGACGAATTGCGCATCGTCGAACCGGCGTTGCGGGAACTGATCGGCATGCGCGTTCGCCGCGGCAAACTCGAATGTCGGGTCAGCTTTATTCCGGAAAGAGGGAATGCGCAACAGCTTTGCCTGAATGCCGACCTGCTTGAACGCCTCAGGTCGTTCGACACCCATATTCGCAGCATCTTGCCCATGGCTGCTCCGCTGAGCGTCAGCGACATCCTGAACTGGCCGGCGATTTTCGGTGATGACAGCGTCGATGTCGAGACCGCACTTCCGGCCTGCCTGACGTTGGCAGGCGAGGCTCTCGACGATTTCACGGCGAGTCGGGCACGCGAGGGAGAAAAACTCGCGGCGGTGATTCTTGAAAAGCTTGGCCACATGCGCGCCTTGGCGCGCGAAGTAGAGCCACGCATTCCAGTGGCGCAGGCGTTGTTCAACGAGAAGCTCAGACAGCGCTTGCTGGATGCCGTGCAATGGGTCGACGATGAACGAATCCGTCAGGAAGTCGCCGTTTTCGCTGCACGTATCGACGTCGCTGAGGAACTGGCGCGCTTGTCGACTCATCTCGACGAGGTCGAGCGGGTGCTCAAGGCCGGCGGTGCGAGCGGCAAACGCCTCGATTTTCTGATGCAGGAACTCAATCGCGAAGCCAATACGCTCGGTTCAAAATCTCTCATCGCGGAAGTTTCGCAGACCGCGATCGAGTTCAAGCTGCTGATCGAACAGATGCGTGAACAGGTGCAGAACCTGGAATGAGCTGATTCTTATGGTGACAGCGCGAGATGCAGTCCATCGAGGCCGTCACGCGCCAGGTCGACGACGAACCCGGCCTCGGCCAACCATTGTCTCAGATAATCCCCGGTTTTGATCTCGTCTTCAACCACCAGTATCTTCATGTGCATTCTCCCGTGTTGCGATTTGCGCCATTCTGCGCTGGCAACATTGGGCACTTTCTCAAGATTACAGAAATGTAATTTGGTGGTCAGCATGGCGTTAGGTAAGGTTACGCAGAATTCGCTCATCGTCGAACAGGAGCGAATGCTGTGGAAACTCATACTCAAAATGCGAGCCGTCGCGTACTCCTGCCGCTCTTTTCGCAGCAAACATGAAAACCATCGTCTCCCGACAACTGAGGCTGGTGGCGGTTTGCACCACCGGGCTGCTCGTTGGTCTTTCCGTGCAGGCGGCAGAAACGCCGAAATCCGGACTGGCGACAGCCGTGGAACAGGCTTGGCGCTTGAATCCCCAAGCTGCGGGATTGGATGCCCGCGAGGCCGAAGCGCGTGCTGCGCAGGATGTCGCGGCCGGACTGACACCCGAGCCCGGCTCGGTCAGCATCGGTAGCCTGAATGACCGGCTCAACCGCAATCAGGGCAAGCAGGAATACGATGTCGAACTGGCGGTGCCGCTGTGGCTGCCCGGCCAGAGAGCAGCGCGTGAAGCCGAGACGGCGAGCCGCGTCGAAGAAGCCGTTGCCAGACGAGCCGCCGTGCGTCTGGATGTCGGCGGCGAATTGCGGGAGGCGTGGTGGACGTTGGCAGCGGCACGCAGTGCCAAGATGTTGGCGGCACGGCGCCTGGAAACTGCCCGTGCTCTGGAAACCAATGTCATGCGTCGCTACAAGGTCGGCGAACTGTCCCGCATCGACGCTAATTTGGCGCAAACAGAAACCCATGTTGCCAATGCCGATCTGATCGAGGCGGAGGCAACCCTGCTCCAGGCTGAGCAGGCCGTGCAAACCCTTATCGGTTCTCCGGCCCCGAAGGATTTGGACGAAGAGTCGCCGACAATGCGACGACTGATCGATGACGTCGGCAATTCAGCCGAATCCCATCCCTTGCTGGCTGCTACCGCTGCCTCCGCGCGCAGCGCCCGAGCGCGTGTCCAGGTCGCGAATGAGTCGTTTCGCGCGGCGCCGGAGCTGACGCTGCGAGTCGTACGCGAGCGCGGCGACTTCGCTGAGTCCTATTCCAACAGCGTAGGAATCAAGCTCAAGATCCCGTTCTCGTCCGGTTCGCAAGTGCGTCGGGAAACATCGGCGGCACAGGCTGAGGCGAACCAGGCCGATGCCGACCTGCTATACCGTGCGCGGTCACGATTGAATCTTCTGGAAGGTTTGGAAGTTCAGGGTCAATAGGGACTGTAGCGCCTTGGCGTGGATGGTGTGGGTATCTTGCAAGCAGCGTTCGATGGCCGTCGTGAAGGAATGGAAGTCGGGGTAGTACTTGGCGTAGAGGCACTGCTTTTTGACGAACTTCCACAAACGCTCGATGAGGTTCAAATTTGGGGAGTAGGTGGGTAAAAAGAGCAACTCGATCTTCAGTTTCTCGGCGCAGGTTTTCACCAACGCACAACGCTGATAGCGGGCGTTGTCCAGGACGACCGTCATAGGCAGCGTGGGCCGTAGGGTAACCAGTTTCTCCAGCAAAGCACAGACGCTGAGCGAATTGATGTAGGTGGAATTGACGACGGTGACGACCTCTTTGGTGACGGCGTCGAGCGCACCCAGTACGTTGAAGCGCTGCCGGCCCGAGGGCGCCTTGATCCAGACCCGAGCAAGGCACCACACCACCGACAGGAAGGCGCCCAAGACAAAGTGTGCCGCGTCTACGAAGAACACGGCACGTTGGCCCGCTTGGGCTTCTGCCAAACGCGGTTCAAGTTCTTTTTTTTAAAGGCTTCCTGGACCTCGGGATCCGCCTTGGCCGGCAGGGTGCCGGTCTTCAGGCGTCTCATCCCGCACTTCTCTCGCAGGAAAAGCCGCACCTGAGTCGGCGAGCGGCTCAAACCCGTGAGCTTTCTGATCGCATCCACGGCCTCATGGATCGAAGCCGGCGGATGGGTGAGAAAATAAGCCCCGATCGTCTCCTGATGCGCCACCAGTTCGCTCTGCGGCCGACGGAAATGCAGTTCCTTCAGCCCGGCGACGCCGCCCTCCACATACTGCTGGAGGTAGGTGCGAAGCGTCTTGCCGCTCACGCCCGCGAGCCGCGCGATATCTTGATGCGCAAGCCCCTGGCTTTTCAGCCACAGCGCTTCCATCTTGCGTCGCACGTGGGGATGCGGATGGTGAAATCGCTCGTGCTCTAAGGCGTCCGCCTCCGCCGGGGTAAAGGTCAGTCTCAGCATCGCAGCCTGTCCCTACAGAAAGCAATGCTCGAATTCTACAGCCCATTACACCAGACAGTTAAAGTCGTTTGTTACCTATTTCAGTATACGTACCCAGACCCGGGTCCGGCTCGACGCCGAGCGCGCACAGCGCAATTTACAGGCAACGGAGCGCCAACTGGCCATGGCACAGGAGCGCCGCCAGCTTTCCGCCGAGAACCTGCGTCTCGCCGAGAAAGCCTTTTCGCTGGGCGAATTCGATCTGGCGACCTTGCTGCGCATTCGAGCTGCCGCCTTCGATGCCGATGCCTATTTTGACCGCCAGCGCGTGGCTCGCGCTGCCGCGATATCACGTTGGAACCAAGCTCTGGGAGTGTTGCCGTGAAGCATGTGAAGAAGATTTTTCTTGTGACGCTCGTCGCTTTGTCTTTGCCCGTCTGGGCAGGTGGGGACAGTAGCGATGGGCACAGCCACGGGGCGCCAGTACCTCTCCCGGTCAGTCAGGGCGTCACGCCACGTGCCACCGCAGCGACCGAGGAATTCGAGATTGTCATCTCACTCGAGGGCAAGAAGATGGTAGTGCATGTGGATCGTTTCGCCAGCAATGAACCAGTGATACAGGCCAAGGTAGAAATTGAGGGTGCGAGGCTGAAGAGTGTGGCCAGCGAAACCACACCCGGAACCTATGTGCTCGATGTTGCCCCGCCCTTGCCGCCGGCCAAGCACCCATTGACCATCAGCGTCGAGGCCGGCGACAGTGTCGATCTCCTTACCGCTACACTGGATACCTCCGTTTCCGCGACCAATGAGGTGCATGCCCACGGCTGGAGCGAGTGGGTCGTCTTGGGGATTTCCGGAGCGCTGCTTTTGGTCACTGGAATATTGTTTGCCGCACGGTGCCACAAGCGTGCCAAGAAGGGATTTGATGATGCGCAAGATCGAATTGCATAATAGGCTGGTGGTTGCACTGGCATTGGGTATGCTCACGGGAACAGCCTTGGGGCACGGCGACGAAGATCACAGCCAGGACGCCAAGAAGAAGGCGCCTGCCGCCGTGTCAGCTGAAGGAACATTGGGAACAGCGGGGGGGGCTGCAGCGCTGCAGCGACTGGCCGACGGCAGCCTGTTCGTGCCGAAGCCGGTGCAACGTCAGCTTGGTCTGCGCACCCAGCTGGTGCGCATCGCCGAACTGGCGGCGACGGTTGAAATGAATGGTCGGGTCATTCCCGATCCGGAAACCAGCGGGCGGGTGCAGGCCATGTTCGCCGGCAGCGTGATTCCCGGCCCGAAAGGCATGCCGACAGCCGGAAGGAAGATCGCCAAGGGCGAAGTCCTGGCCTACCTGCGCCCGATCAGTGGCACCATCGAACGTGGCAACCAGAAAGCAAGTCTTGCCGAACTCGAAGCCCAGCTGGCCATCGCCGAGGGCAAGGTGAAACGTTTTGAGCAGCTTGAAGGCGCCGTGCCGCAAAAAGAGATTGACGCAGCGCGCATTGAACACACAGCGTTACAGCAGCGGCGGGCATATGTCCGGGCGAGCATCGACTCCGCCGAACAGCTCGTGGCACCGGCATCGGGCATCGTCAGCGCCTCGCACCACTTGCTGGCCGGGCAGGTGGTCGATGCCAAGGAAGTGCTATTCGAGATCGTCGATCCCGCCCGCCTCGCCGTGGAGGCGCTGGCTTACGATGTCGGTATCGCCAAGACACTAGTTTCCGCCAGCGCCTTGGCAGATCAAACTGCGCTGGATCTCAAGTTTGTCGGTGGCGGCCAGCAACTGCGCGAGCAGGCCTTGCCCCTGCTATTTCGCATCACCAATCCTAACGCGGCAGTGGCCGTTGGTCAGCCGGTCAAGGTGATCGTCCGTATCGACAAAGGTGTCAAGGGCGCGACCGTGCCCCGGGCGGCACTGACCAAAGTCGGCGCTGGCGAGACGGCGGTTTGGGTCCATACCGAGGCAGAGCGCTTTGTTGCCCGCCGGATTCGTCACCAGTCGCTCGATGCAGCCAACGTCGCCATCCTCGACGGCCTGCATGACGGTGACCGCGTGGTGACGATCGGCGCCGGACTGCTCTCGCAAGTACGCTGACATGTTCGACTACATTATTCATGCTGCCCTCAAGCAGCGGATGATTGTTCTTGGCATCTCGCTGCTGATGATCATCTATGGCGCGATCACGCTGCGACAGATGCCGGTCGACGTTTTCCCCGACCTTAACAAGCCGACCGTTACCCTGATGACCGAGGCTGGCGGCATGGCACCGGAGGAAGTCGAGCAACTGGTCACCTTCCCGGTTGAGTCGAGCATGAACGGCATGCCGGGCGTAACACGCATCCGCTCGGTGTCGGGCATCGGCCTGTCGATCATCTACGTCGAGTTCGAATGGGGCTCGGACATCTACCGTAACCGCCAGCAGATTGCCGAACGCCTGAATCTGGTGCGCGAAGCCCTGCCTCCCGGTATCGTGCCGCAGCTCGGTCCGCTCTCGTCGATCATGGGCGAGATTCTGCTGATCGCGCTACCAGCCGATCCCGACAAGATCAGTCCGATGGTCGTCCGCGAATATGCGGACTGGGTGGTGCGCCCGCGCCTGTTGACCATTCCCGGCGTCGCCCAGGTCATTCCGATCGGCGGCGAAGTGCGGCAATACCGCATCGAAATCAAACCGGCGCAGCTCCAGGCGCTCGGCATCGAGCGGGAGAAATTGGAAACTGCCCTGAAGGACTTTGGCGCCAACACTAGTGGCGGCTTTCTCGAAGCCCAGGGACGCGAATGGCTGATCCGTCAGATTGGTCGCAGTTCGCGGATCGAAGACTTGCAGAATCTTGTCGTGACGGTCAAGAACGGCCAGTCGATCCTGCTCAAGCAGGTGGCGGACGTGAAGTTCGCTCCGGCCATCAAGCGTGGCGAAGGCAGTTACAAGGGCAAGCCGGCAGTGATCCTGTCGGTGCAGAAGCAGCCGGCTGCCGACAGCGTCAAGCTGACCAGAGAGGTCGAGAAAGCGATGGCCGAACTCGGCAAGAGCTTGCCCAAGGGCTTTGACGCGCCGTCCTTCCTGTTCAAGCAGGCCGACTTCATCGAGCATTCGGTAAACAACGTTGAAGAGGCATTGCGCGATGGCGCCATCCTGGTGGCTGTAATCCTCTTCATGTTCCTGCTTAACGTGCGTACCACGCTGATTTCGCTGATGGCGATTCCGGTGTCGCTACTGGCAACGGCGCTTGTCTTCCATTACTTCGGCCTGTCGATCAACACCATGACGCTGGGCGGTCTGGCCATCGCCATCGGCGAACTGGTGGATGACGCAGTAGTCGGCGTGGAGAACGTGTTGCGGCGCCTGAAGCTGAACCGAACCGCTGATTCCCCGCTCCCGGTGGCGGAGGTTATCGCCGCTGCCACGCTGGAAGTACGTTCCGCCATCGTCTATGCGACGGTAATCATCGTCCTAGTGTTCGTGCCCCTGTTCGTATTGCCGGGCATCGAGGGGCGGTTGTTCAGCCCGCTCGGCATTGCCTACATCGTCTCGATTCTCGCCAGCATGATCGTTTCGGTGACGCTGACGCCGGTGATGGCCTATTACCTCCTGCCGCGGATGAAGCAGCACCACGCTGGCGACAGCCCGCTGGTAATTTGGCTCAAGCGTTGGGATGCGAAGCTTCTTCACTGGTCATTCGGTCATGCGCGCAGCCTGCTGGCCGGGGCCGTCGCTCTGGTCATCATCGTCGCGGCAAGCGTTTCCTTCTTTCCGCGCTCCTTCCTGCCGCCGTTCAACGAAGGCACGCTGACGGTCAATGTCCTGCTTAATCCAGGAACCTCGCTCGCCGAATCCAACAGCATCGCCACCCTGGCAGAGCAACTGGTGATGCAAGTGCCCGAGGTGACGCAGGTCGGACGCCGTACCGGCCGCGCAGAACTGGATGAGCATGCCGAAGGCGTGCACTACACCGAGATGGATGTGGATCTCAAGGCGTCCGAGCGTAACCGCGAGCAGATCATCGCTGACATCCGGCAGCGTCTTGCCAGCCTGCCAGCCGCCTCCAACGTCGGCCAGCCGATTTCGCATCGCCTTGATCACCTGCTTTCCGGCGTGCGCGCCCAGATCGCCCTGAAGATTTACGGCGACGATCTCGATACCCTGCGCGGACTGGCGGCCGAGATGCGCGATCGGTTGGCGCGGATCCCCGGTGTGACTGATCTACAGATCGAAAAGCAGGTTCTGATCCCGCAGATCAAGATTCGCCTCGACTACGAGCAGGCAGCACGCTACGGCGTGGCGCCCGGCAACCTGCTGCGTGGGCTGGAACAAATGATCGAGGGCGAAAAAATCACCCAGATCATCGAAGGCAACCGTCGCTTCGACCTGCTGGTGCGTTTGCCGGAGTCCGCGCGCGGGCCGCAGGCATTGGCTGATCTGCTGATCGAGACGCCAATCGGCTACGTGCCCTTGTCCAAGATCGCCAGCGTCGAGGAAAGCGACGGTCCTAATCAGGTCAGCCGCGAAAACTCGCGCAGGCGTATCGTACTCGCAGCCAACACCGACGGCGGCGACATGTCGAAGGTGATCGCCGATATCCGCGCCGAGCTGGCCGCCAAACCCTTGCCCGAGGGCTATTTCACCACGCTCGAAGGTCAGTTCCAGGCGCAGGAGCAGGCGGCCAAGCTGATCACTTTGCTCGCGTTGGTGTCGCTGACGATGATCTTTATGGTGCTCTACAGCCGCTACCGCTCGATGGCGCTGACCTTGATCATCATGGGAAATATTCCGCTGGCGCTGATCGGCAGTGTGATCGCCCTGTGGATTTCCGGGCAGCCGCTGTCGGTGGCGGCGCTGGTCGGCTTCATCACGCTGACGGGCATCGCCACTCGCAACGGCATTCTCAAGATCAGTCATTACATCAACCTCTGCGCTCTCGAAGGCGAAACCTTCGGCCAGCACATGATCGTGCGCGGGTCGCTCGAACGCCTCACCCCGGTGCTGATGACTGCGCTGGTGGCCGCCTTCGCGCTCATGCCGCTGCTGCTCTCTGCCGACGCACCGGGCAAGGAAGTACTGCACCCGGTGGCGGTAGTGATCTTCGGCGGCTTGGTCAGCTCGACCTTGCTCGATACCCTGCTGACCCCGGTGATGTTCTGGCTGTGGGGGAAACGCCCCATGGATAGTCTGCTGGCCAGCCAGGAAAAAGAAAGTTTCTGACCCGTTCCACCCACCAAGGAGAGTTTCATGAAGAAAGCCCTGTTCCTGATTGCCGCCGCCAGTGCATTTGGTTTGGCGGGCCCGACGTTACTTGCCCATACCGATGATGTCCTGGAAACCCAGAAAGCGCCCAACGGTGGCCAGTTGCGCATGGCCGGCGTCTATCATTACGAACTGGTGGTCGCCAAGGACAGCAAGGAAGCGAAGGACAACGCGGTCGTCGTGTATGTCACCGATCACGACGGTAAGAAAGTTGCGACCAGCGGCGCAAGCGGCACGGCAACCATCCTGGCCGGCAAGGCCAAGGCGACCGCGACACTTGCGCCTGATGGCGATAACCGGCTCAAGGGGATGGCCAAGTACCTGTCGGCGCCGGACATGAAAGTCGTCGTGTCGATCACTGTTCCGGGCAAAGCGGCCGAACAGGCGCGCTTTACCCCGCTGGCTGCCGCGAAGGATGGGCACACGGATCACAAGCATTGATGTGGTAGGCCACCCGCTCAGGCGACAGCAAGAGGATGGCGCAGATAACAAAAATGTAATTTCCGGGTCAGCTTCCTGTCGGGATGAATAGGGAACACTGTTTCCATCCGAATAACCGAGGAATTCCATCATGAAGCTCAACCGAAATGCGCTGCTATTGATCTCTGTTCTTGGCGCTTCTGCCGCCATGGCGCAAGCCACGGTGGTCGAGGTATTCAAGAGACCGTACTGCGGGTGCTGTGGCAAATGGGTTGTGAGCATGTGCGGCAGAACGGCTTCGACGTCAAGGCGCATGACGTGGAGGACGTTTCGGCTATGAGGCAGAAGCTGGGCATGCCGGATCGGCTGGGCTCCTGCCATATCGCCAAGATCGCCGGGTATGTCGTCGATGGCCACGTTCCAACCGCCGACATCCAGCGCTTGCTGAAGGAAAAACCGAAGGCCCTCGGTCTGTCGGTTCCCTCCATGCTGCCCGGTTCATCAGGGATGGAAAGTTCGAAGCCGATTCCCTATCAGCCGCTGCTGGTCCAAGCAGATGGGTAGACGCGCGTCTTTGTCCAGCATTGAACAATGCGGCTCGTTCGACGTTCCATCTTGCAGTGCGAGGTTCAGGGGGGTTGGCGCGCTCAACCCGGCTTTCGTCCGTATAGACGTGTCAGTTCGGCAAGGCGCCTGGCATGCGAATCATCGACCTGCCGCCAGCTGAAGCGCCACTCCCAGGACCCCTCGCCGAGGCCCGGTGCGTTCATGCGGTGCGTCGAATCGAGGCCGAGCACGTCCTGCATGGGAATGACGCACAGCGAGGCAACCGAGGAACAGGCAAGGCGGATCAGTTGCCAGTGTATTTCTTCGCTGCTGTCGTCGCCGATGCCCAGGTAGGAGCGCACATAGTCCTGCTCCGGATGACCGAGCGATTCCCACCAGCCGCGGCTGGTGTCGTTGTCATGGGTGCCCGTATAGACCACCGTGTTGGCTTCGTAGTTGTGAGGAAGGTAGGGATTCTTGGTGTTGCCGTCGAAGGCAAACTGCAGGATACGCATGCCGGGCAGACCGATCGCCAGGCGCAGGGCATCGACTGCTGGGGTGATGATTCCAAGATCCTCGGCGATGATCCGCAACCGACCTTGCGCGTCGCTCAGCTCGCGGCGCATGGCGTTGAACACGGCTTCGCCCGGGCCTGGCCGCCAAGTCCCGTTCACGGCCGTCTCGGCTGCGGCGGGAATTTCCCAGAATGACTCGAACCCGCGAAAATGGTCTATACGCACGACGTCGCAAAGCTTCATCGTTTGCCGCATCCGCTCGACCCACCAGCGATAATCTTCAGCCGCGTGTGCCGACCAGCGGTACAGCGGGTTGCCCCAGCGCTGTCCGGTGGCGCTGAAGTAATCCGGGGGCACACCGGCCACCACGCGTGGATATCCTTTCCTGTCGAGGTCGAATAGCTGTCGATTAGCCCACACATCGGCACTGTGCGCGGCGACGAAGATCGGCAGGTCGCCGACGAGTTCGATGTGACGAGCATTGGCATAGTGCTTGAGTGCCGACCATTGATCGAAAAAGCGCCACTGGCAGAACTTCCAGAAATCGATTTCTTCGGCGAGCTGGGAGCGGGCTTCACAGAGCGCTGTCGGCTGGCGTTTAGCCAGCGGCGCAGGCCAATCCTGCCACATTCGGCCATCACCGCCGTGGGTGATATCGAGTGCCATGAACAGCGCGTAGTCGTCAAGCCAGCCGCGCGCAGTATTACAGAAGCCTTCGTAAGCCAGGCGCTGACCAACGCTCTGGTGGCTGAAGAAGTGTTTGGCGGCGCGTCGTAGGTGGGCAATCCGGAAGCGCCGTACTGCGTCGTAATCGACCCGCCCCGCAGGAAAATTGGGGACCGACTTGAGATCGGCCTCGGTGATCCAGCCGGCGTCGCGTAACTGGCACAGATCGATCAGCAGTTCATTGCCGGCAAAAGCTGAAGGGCTGATGTACGGCGAGTTGCCTGGCCCAACACTGCCGAGTGGCAGCACCTGCCACACCGACTGCCCGGCGCCAACCAGCCAGTCGACGAAATGATACGCCGCCGGGCCGAGGTCGCCTGAGCCATGCGGCCCCGGCAAAGAGGTGGGATGCAGGAGAATGCCGTTATGGCGAGGAAGTGAGGTGATCATGCGAGTCCTTTGTCTCGACTGAGTTAGGGGAGGGGTTCAAATATGACTTCAATCCGTGCCTGCCTGGCGAGGGTTGATCACAGGGCGAGGAGCTTGCAGGTATGGCGCGCGATCATCAGTTCTTCGTTGGTCGGTACCACCCATGCCGATACCCTGCTACCAGCGCTGCTGATGCGGGCGCTTCCCTGTTCATTCGCTGCCAGGTCGAGGTCGATGCCCAGCCATTGCGCCTGCTCACAGACGAGTTGCCGGATGCGGGCGCTGTTCTCGCCGATGCCGGCGGTAAACACCAGGGCGTCGAGGCCGCCGAGGACAGCCGCGAGCGCGCCGAGTTCGCGCTTGATGCGGTAGATGAAGTGGTCGATCGCCAGACTAGCGCGCGGTGCATCGCTGGCCAACAGAACGCGCATGTCATTGCCGATGCCGGACAGGCCGAGCAGGCCGGAGCGCTTGTAGAGCAGGTCTTCGATCTCTTTCGCCGAGAGGCCGTCCTGCTGCAGTAGGTAGAGGACGATTCCGGGGTCCATGTTGCCTGGTCGGGTACCCATCATCAAGCCGTCGAGTGCGGTGAAGCCCATCGAACTACCGACACTGCGACCGTTGAGCAGCGCGCACATGCTTGCACCGCTGCCGAGATGCGCCACCACGACCCGCCCGCTGGCGATTTCGGGCGCGATCGTTGGCAGGGTTGCGGCAATGTACTCGTAGGACAAGCCATGAAAACCGTAACGCCGGATACCCCGCTCGTAGTATTCGTAGGGCAGACCATATAGCTGTCCAACCATATCCTGTGTACGGTGAAAGGCGGTATCGAAGCAGGCCACCTGTGGCAACTCCGGTTGCACGGCCTGCACCGCGCGGATGGCGGCGAGATTGTGCGGCTGGTGCAAGGGCGCGAGCGGCACGAAAGCCGCGAGCGCATCCATCGCCTCTGGAGTAACCAGGAGCGGGGCTGAATAATCCGGACCACCGTGCACCACGCGGTGGCCGACACCGGCCAGAACCTGTCCCGCAAAGCGGGAACGCAGGAGTGTGGCGATTTCCTGCAGAGCCTGGGCATGATTCGCTACCTGGCTGTTTGGCCAGCATTCATCGGCGATGCTCTGGCCCTTGCCATCTTTTGCTTTCAGTCGCGGGGCCGTGCCGAGACCTTCCACTTGGCCAACTGCCCTGACGCGCATCTCACCCGTGTCTTGCAGCTCGAAAACCGAGAACTTCAGGCTTGACGAGCCGGCGTTGATGACCAGAATCACCTTTTCCATTTCAGCCTCCGCTCTTCGTCAAACCATCCACCATTGGCACGCTGGCCATCAGGCAGGCGATCGCGCAGGAGGCCAGCTTGGTCCGTTTATTGTCGGCACGGCTGGTCAGGATGATTGGCACACGCGCGCCGAGAACGATGCCGGCGCCGTCGGCATGACTCATGAAGGTGAGTTGCTTGGCGAGGATGTTGCCGGCCGCGAGATCGGGGACGACCAGGATGTCCGGATCGCCAGCCACCTGGGAGTCGATTTTCTTTATCCGCGCAGCTTCCTTGCTGATGGCGTTGTCGAGTGCCAGCGGACCATCGAGAATGGCGCCCGCGATCTGGCCGCGGTCGGCCATCTTGCACAGTGAAGCGGCGTCGGTGGTGCACGCCATCCGGGAATTGATCGTTTCGATTGCGCAGATGATCGCCACCTTGGGGCGGGCAATGCCGAGGACATGCGCCAGATCGATCGCGTTCTGGCAGATGTCGCGCTTGGTGTCGAGATCGGGAGAAATGTTGATCGCCGCATCAGTGACGATCAATGGTTTGTGGTAGGTCGGCACGTCCATCAGGAAGGCGTGCGTGATGCGCCGTTCGGTGCGTAGGCCGGTTTCCCGGCTGACCACCTCAGTCATCAGTTCGTCGGTATGCAGGCTGCCCTTCATCAGCGCTGCGGCCTGTCCGAGGCGGACCAGTTCAACGGCACGGAAGGCCGCAGCATGGCTGTGCGGCACGTCTTCAAGGCGGATGCCGGTGAGATCGAAACCCCGTTGTACGGCAAGCATACGGATGCGCGCCAGCGGACCCACCAGGATGGCCTCGATCAGGCCCTCGCGGGTGGCTTCAAGGGCAGCGCCAAGAGAAGATTCGTCGCAGGGATGCACTACTGCGACGGCTACCGGAGGTAGTTGCCGACAGCGCCCGACGAAATTCTCGAGGTTGTCATGGCTCTGGATAGATACCTGCGCAGCGTCCGGACGCTCCATGGTGATTCTCACCTTGGGCGCAATCACGCGGGCAGTACCGGTCATCACCGTCTCGCCGCGGGCATTGACGCAGCGGCAGTCAAAAGTAACGAGACGGGTTTCGGCATGCTTCTCACGCACCGTGATGCTCAGCGTGATCTGTTCGCCGATGGTGACCGGCGCGTGGAACTCAAGATCCTGCCCAGCGTACACTGTGCCCGGGCCGGGGAGCTGATTACCGAGCAGTCCGGAGACCTGGGCGCCCAACCACATGCTGTGTGCGCTCAGATCGCCGGGGCCGAGCTGTTTATCCAGCTCGGAGTCGAGGTGGGTCGGACTGATCTCGCCTGAAACCGCAGCGAAAAGCTGCACGTCCTGCAAGGTCAGCGTATGTCGGATACTCGCCGTATCGCCGATGAGGATGTCGTCGAAACAGCGGTTCTGGAGGATTTCCGGGCTCATCTGTGTGCTCTTTGCGCTGGAGGGTAGAGGCGAGAGGGGGGAGCCAATTCGGTTCCGAGGTCGGCAGTGTGCAGCCTGTGGCCCGCCCTGATAAGGTTCAAATCTGTTGTGTGCAGCGAGTGCGCTGCCGCACGATTAACCCATGATGTTGTAACCGCCGTCCATATAGAGAACCTCACCGGTGACGATCGAGGCGAAATCACACGCCAGTGCGGCCGTCGCAAGTCCAACCTGATCGGGGGTAACCAGTTTTCCGGTCGGCGCCTTTTCCTTGGTCTTGGCCAGGAGTTCGTCGAAGCGATCGATTCCTGATGCCGCCCGGGTCATGACCGGTCCCGGCGAGATGACGTTGACGCGGATGCCTTTCGGCCCCAGCTCCGCAGCCAGGTAGCGGGCAGCCGACTCCAGCGCTGCCTTAGCTGGTCCCATGATCCCGTAGTGCGGGACGACCTTCTCGCCACCGAAGTAACTCATCGTGAAAATGCTGCCACCTTCCTTCTCCATCAGCGGCTCGGCCAGATGCGCAACGCGCAGCAACGAGTGCACCGAGATGTCCATTGCCATCAGGAAACCGTCCCGCGAGCAGTCGACAACCCGGCCATGCAGGTCTTCCATGGGCGCAAAGGCGATTGAATGCAGAACGACGTGCAGCTTGCCCCATTTCTGCTCAATGGTCTCGAAAACTGCCTCGAGCTGGCCCGGTTGACGCACGTCGCACGGCAAGTAAAGCGCGTCGTCAACGCCCAGTGCCTGAGCGAGTTCGCCAGTGTAGCGCTTCGTTTTGTCGTTCAGGTAGGTAATCGACAGATCCGCTCCGCAGGCTCGGAAGGCGCGCGCGCAGCCATGGGCGATGGAGTCCTTGTTGGCGATGCCGATGACCAGCGCCTTCCTGCCAGCGAGCGGCCTTTGAGGAATCCCGACCGGCTGTAGCATTGGGCCATCTGAACCTTTGTATGGTTCGGTCATCGCTATCTCCTGTCGGCGTCAGTAAACTTCCGGGACATACTTGAGCGTCAGCTTGACTTCCTGGTAATCGCCCGGTTTCTGCCGTTTGGGCAGGGTGATCTTCGGCTGCTTGACTACTTTGTAAGGAATGCTGCTCAGGATGTGCTTGATGATGTTCAGGCGCACACGCTTTTTGTCGTTGGAGCGTGCAACGAACCACGGAGCCCATTCCGTATCGGTCTGCTTGAACATGTCGTCACGGGCGCGCGAGTAGTCGTACCAGTGGCTGTAGGACTTGAGGTCCATGGGCGAGAGCTTCCATTGCTTGCGCGGATCGGTGATGCGCGCTTCGAGGCGGCGTGTTTGCTCATCCATATCGACTTCCAGCCAGTACTTGAGCAGAATGATATTGTTGAGTCCAGAAACCATCAGCTTTTCGAACAGGGGTGCCCCCTTGAGGAAAGCCTCCACCTGTTCTTCACTGGCGAAGCCCATGACGCGCTCGACACCAGCGCGGTTGTACCAGCTCCGGTCGAAAATCACGACCTCACCGGCGGCCGGCAGGTGCGGCAGGTAGCGCTGCACGTACATCTGACTCTTTTCGCGCTCGGTTGGCGCCGGCAGGGCAACGACCCGGAAGACGCGCGGGCTGACGCGGCCGGTGATGGCCTTGATCGTACCACCCTTGCCGGCGCCGTCACGGCCTTCGAAGACGATCACCACCTTGAGGCCCTGCTGGATCACCCAAGACTGGAGATGGACCAGTTCGGCCTCGAGCTTTTCGAGTTCCTTCAGGTAGGTGCGGTTGGACATCTTCTTCGCTGGCTGTTCGGCGGCGGCCGTCTCGGGCGTTGCGCTCTCGGTCGACTCCTTCGACATGTCGGCATTGATCATTGTCCCGATCCCGGCTTTCCTTCCTTGTTTACGCTTCTTGCTCATCGTTCGCTCCTTTCAAGGTATCCATCTGCGAATGCTGCTGCACTGCCAACCGTCCGGCCCGGCCGCGAGGCCAGCGGCAAACTGCAGGGCTGCCAACGGCGGCGGCGCGTTGTCCGTCACCTGGCTTGACGAACGCCCATCCGGCGCGGCACGGCGGCGCCCGGATGGGTTCTCATTGTGCACCAGTCGTGTTCGCCACCTTCTCAGCCTCGCTCACCCAGCCACCGCCCATGGCCAAATAAAGATTGATCAGGGACTGAAACTCTATTTGCTGCGTCTGCGTGTACTGCAGCTGAACATTGAACAGGCTGCGTTCGGCATCGAGCACCTCGATGTAGCTGGTATAGCCGTTGTCGTAGCGCAGGCGGGCGGTGGCGGCGTATTGCTGCAGCGCCTCGACCTGGCGCCGCTGCGCCTTGAGCTGCTCGCGGGTCCGGTTCTGGCTGATCAGCGCGTCGTTGACTTCGCGGAAAGCCTCCTGAATGGCCTTCTGGTAGGCAAACAGCGCCTGTTGCTGCTGCGCCTCGGCGGCCTGTACCTGACCGGCAATCGCGCCAGCGGTGAAAATCGGCATCGTGATCGGTGCGCCGTAACTCCAGACCTTGCTTTGGCTGTCGAAGAGATTGCTCAGGCTCGTGCTGGCGTAACCGAAGAGGCCAGTGAGCGAGATGGTCGGGAAGTAGGCCGCCTTGGCGGCGCCGATCAGCGCATTGGCAGCGATCAGGTCCTGCTCCGTGCGCCGGATGTCGGGCCTGCGTTCAAGCAGATCCGACGGCAAGCCGGCGGGGATTGCCGGTAGCGTGAGATGGTCAATGTCCTTGCCGCGCGGTATCGGGCCGGGGTTGCGACCGAGCAGCACGCTCAGCCCGTTTTCCTGCTGGGCGATCGCTTTTTCGAGCGGTGGGATGGTCGCCAGTGCTTCCTCGTATTGCGATCGGTTCTGGCTCAGTTCGAGCACCGAAATGATGCCCCCCTCGAAGCGCAGTTTGAAGATCTCGTACGACTCACCGCGGCTCTTGGCCGTTGCCCTGGCAATTTCCAGTTGGCGATCGAGGTCGCGCAGGTTGATATAGGCGCCGGCAACGCTGCCGACGAGCGACAGGATGACACCGCGCCGGCCTTCCTCGCTGGCCAGGAGTTGGGCACGTGCCGCTTCCGTCTGGCGGCGGATGCGGCCCCAGATGTCGATCTCCCAACTGGCGTTCAACACCGCGTTATAGCTGTTGTAGGTCTCGTCGCCACCGGCGCCGACCACCACGGCGCTGACGTCTCGCTGCCGGCGGACTTCATAGCCGGCGCCCACCTGCGGGAAGAGGCCGGAGCGAACGATGCCGTAGTTGCCGGCAAACTGATCAACCCGCGCGGCAGCGATCATCAGGTCCTTGTTCTCGTGCAGCGCCGTCGCCACCAGATCGTTGAGCACTGGGTCGCCCAGTTGCTCCCACCAGACGGTATTGGCGAGGTCGCGGGCGTCCTGTTCACTGAGGCGCCAAGCCGTTGGCGTCTCTACCGGCGGGCGGACGTAGTCGGGGCCGACCATGCAACCGCTGGCCAGCAGCGCCAGCAATGTCACGAGCAGTGGCTTACGCATGACGATCGTCCTCCTTTTCCACCGGCTTTGCGGGCGCCTCGAGTTTTTCGGCCACGCCGTCGCTGGCCGGGTGACTGCGCACTCCGGTTTCTCCCTTATGACTGATCTTCTCGACGATGAAAAACGTCACCGGAATGATGAAGATGGCCAGGCAGGTAGCCGCCAGCATGCCGCCGATCACCGCGCTGCCCATGACCTGCCGCGAAAGGGCGCCAGCGCCACTGGCGATGGCCAGCGGCACGCAGCCGAGGATGAAGGCGAAGGAAGTCATCAGAATCGGCCGCAGGCGAAGTTGCGCGCCCTTGAGCGTTGCCTCGGCGAGCGACAGCTCGCCTTTCTCATACTCCATCTTGGCGAATTCGACGATCAGGATCGCGTTCTTTGCCGCCAGGCCGATCAGCATCACCAGGCCGATCTGCGCATAGACGTTGAGTTCCTGGGCGCGCAACAACAGCGCGAAGAAGGCGCCAGCGACGGCGATCGGGGTACCCAGCAGCACCGAGAAAGGCAGCGACCAACTCTCGTACTGGGCCGCCAGGATCAGGAAGACGCAGAGCAGCGAGAAGCCAAAGATGACGGCTGGTGAGACGCCCTGCTGGGCCTTCTGCTCCTGGAACGACATACCGGAATAATCGTAGCCCATTTCGCTGGGCATCGTCTCGGCGAAGACTTGCTCGAGCGCCCGCATGACCTGTACAGAACTGTAGCCGGGCGCCGCCGAGGCGTTGATCTGGGCGCTGCGATAAAGATTGTAACGCATCGTGAATTCTGGACCGGCGACATTACGGATCGATGTCAGCGCCGACAGCGGCACCGCCTCGCCCTTGTTGTTGCGCACGTAGAACTGGCCAACATTCTCGATGTTGGTGCGATAGTCGCCCTCGGCCTGAACATACACCTGCCACTGGCGGCCGAAGCGGTTGAAGTAGTTGATGAAGCCGCTGCCCAGGAAGCTCTGCAGCGTCTTGTACACGTCGCTGAGGATGACGCCCTGTTTGAGCACCTTGTCTTGATCGACGTCGATGAAGAGCTGCGGAACGGTTGGCCGGAAGGTGGTCGAAACACTGGCCAGCTCCGGGCGCTTCCGCGCGGCTTCGATGAACTTGCTGGTATTCTCCGCGAGGAAGGCGATGTCCTTGCCGGCACGGTCCTGGAGAATGAAGGTGGCACCGCCCGAGGTGCCGACCCCCTGGATTGCCGGTGGCGGGAACGCAAAAGCGATGGCGCTCGGGATACTGGCAAGCCGCTTCGTCAGCTCCGCCTTGATCGCGGTGTACTGCTCCTCGGGCTGTTTGCGATCTGCCCAGTTCTTGAGGGTGATGAAGAAGAAGGCGCTGTAGGTATTGGTCACCTGGCTCAGCATGCTGTAGCCGATGACGGTGGACGTGTATTGGACGCCCGGCACCTTCATGATCAGATCTTCCGCTTGCGCGGCAATTTCCGACGTACGCTGCAGCGATGACGCATCGGGGAGTTGGACAGCTGCAAAGACGTAACCCTGGTCTTCGTCCGGGAGGAAGCCGGCGGGGACAAGCTTGCCGAAGAAACCGGCGCCGACGGTGACGGCCACCAGAAAGAGAAGACTGATCAGGCTTCGGCGGATGGCGATCCGGCAAATGCCGACATAGCCCCCTGTAATGCGGCCAAACACCCCGTTGAACCAGTCGTAGAACTTCTGCACTGGCCCGCTGCCTTTGACCTTGGGTCTGAGCAGCATCGCGCAGAGTGCAGGGCTCAGGGTCAGCGCGTTGAACGCCGAGATGATCACAGAGATGGCGATGGTGACGGCGAACTGCTGGTAGAGCTGGCCCGTGATCCCCGGAATGAAGGCGGTCGGCACGAAAACCGCCGCCAGAATGACGGCAATGGCGATCACTGGACCGGTAACCTCTTCCATGGCCCGGAGTGTCGCGTCCTTCGGTGACAGGCCGTGCTCGATGTGGTGCTCGACGGCTTCGACCACGACGATGGCATCGTCCACCACCAGGCCGATCGCCAGCACCAGACCGAACAGCGAAAGCGTGTTGATCGAGAAGCCGAACATCGGGAACAGCATGAAGGTGCCGACCAGCGATACCGGTACCGCTAGCAAGGGAATCAGCGTTGCCCGCCAACCCTGCAGGAAGACGAAGACGACGATCATTACCAGTACCAGCGCCTCGAACAGCGTATGCTTGATTTCCTTGATCCCTTCCGTAACCGATAGCGTCGTGTCGAGGGCGACAACGTAGTCCAGGTCAGGCGGGAAACTTTGCTTGATCTTCTCCATCAGCTGCTTGGCGCCGTCCGCGGCCTGCAGCGCATTGGCACCAGGCATCTGGTAGAGGGCGATGAGGGCAGCCGGCTTGCCGTTGAGCCGGCCCTGCTGGCTATAGTTCTGGGCGCCAAGTTCGATGCGGGCAACATCGCCGACGCGCACGACCGAGCCGTCTGGGTTGGCGCGCAGCACGATGCGGCCGAACTCCTCGGTGCTCTGCAGGCGACCCTGCGCGCGCACCGCGTAGGTGAACTCCTGGCCCCGCGGAACCGGCTCGGCACCAATCGTTCCGGCCGGATTGACGGTGTTCTGCGTATTGACGGCGTTGATGATCTCCGGGATCGTGATGTTCAGCTTGGCCAACTGGTCGGGCTTGACCCACAGCCGCATCGCATACTGGCCGGCACCGAAGACGGAGACGCTGGCGATTCCCTTGACCCGCGTCATCTGGTCATTGATATTGATATAGGCATAGTTGGCGAGGAAGATGTTGTCGTAGGTGCCGTTCGGCGAGTAGAGCGCGAACATGATCAGCGGCGACGAGGTCGACTTGGCGACAGTGACGCCGTAGTTGCGCACGTCCGACGGCAGTTGCGACTCGGCCTGGCCTTCGCGCATCTGGGCGAGCAACTGGTCGGTGTTGGCGTCGGTGCCCAGTGCGAAGTTGACGTACAGCGTGGACTGGCCGTTATTGGCATTGATCGAATACATGTAGTCCATGTTGTCGACGCCGGACATCTGCTGCTCGATCGGGGTGGCTACGGCCTGCTCGACGGTCAGCGCATCGGCGCCGGTGTACGTGCTGCTGACCTGAATCTGCGGTGGCACGATGTTTGGGAACTGGGCGGTCGGCAGCCCGGCCATGGCGACCAGACCGACGATGGTCATCAGGATCGAGATGACCATGGCCACGATCGGCCGATTGATGAAGAACTTTGACATGGCCGCTTACCCCTTGCTCGCCGGCGCCGGCGCAGCCGGCTTGTCACCGGGCTTGGCCGGGGCGGCGACGGCTGGCGCATCCGCGACAAAGGGCTTCGGACTGACGGTCATTCCCGCGCGGACCTTCTGCGTTCCCTCGGCGATTACCTGATCGCCGGGCTGCAGCCCCTTGCTGATGATCCAGTCCGAACCGATGCGCTCGCCTACGCTGACCGGACGGATGTCGGCCTTGTTGTCGGCGCCGACGACCGCCACCAGGTACTTGCCCTGGATTTCGGTAACCGCACGCTGTGGGACGAGCAACGCGCCCTTCTCGACCGCCATCGTTGCCCGCACCTTCCCGTACTGACCGGGGCGGAGGAGGTTTTTCGGATTCGGGAACAATGCCGCAACCTTGAAAGTGCCGGTGCTCGAGTCAACCTGCCGGTTGAGCACGAAGAACTTTCCGGGGTGGGGATAGAGCGAGCCGTCGACGAGGAACAGTTCAAGCGGCACCTGCTTGCTGGCGTCCGTTCTCTCGCCGGCAACCTTGAGGTATTCCCGCTCACTGATGTTGAAATAGACCTTGATCGGGTCCACGGTCGACACCGTGGTCAGTTCGGTCGGCATGCTCGGGCTGAGGAGGTCGCCGATCTGCGCCTTGGCGATGCCGGCAATACCGGTCACCGGCGAGGTGATCTTCGTGAAAGCCAGATTCAGTTTCGCAGTCCGTAGCGAGGCGTCGGCGGCTTCGAGCGACGCCTTGGCGGAAAGATCGGCGCCGGTGGTGTCGTCGAGGTCCTTCTGACTGACGGCGTTCATGGCCGCCAGCGGCTTGATGCGGGCGAGGTTGGCGCGGGTCGTCTCGTAGCGGGCTGCCTGCTGGGCGCGTAATCCCTTGGCCTCGTCAACAGCGGCCTCGAAAGTGCGTGGGTCGATTTCGAACAGGGGTTGTCCCTGTTTGACGAGGTCGCCCTCGCGGTAGTTCTGCTTGATCAGATAGCCGGTGACCTGTGGCCGGATGACGGCATTGACGTTGCCGTCCAGCGAGCCAATCCATTCCATGTAGATCGGTACGTCCCTCTGCGAGACGGTGACGATCTCGACGACCGGCACCGCTGGTGGTGCCGCCTTTTCCTTATCGCAGGCAGCGGTCAGCAGCAGCGCGGCGCTGGCCAGCCCGGCAAGTGCGCAGCGGCAAGTCCAATCTGCGGATATGAAAGGGGACGGGATAGACCTCATGGTGGCTCCTGCTGGGCGAAAATGGGAGTGACTGGTGTTGATGAACGGGAAAGTCGCGTGGTCGTGCTGCAAACAAATGCTCAACTCTGGAGAGTCATTGCCTGCCGGTTCTGTCGGGCGACGACCCGCATTCATTATCGGTCAACTGGTGGGTGTAATCCAGCGTCAATCGTCAGGCAATCGAGTGTCGAGTCGCGATTCTGCGAGCCGTACGGTCACTGTTTGGCCCCCAACGACAACGGGCACCAGCAATCCACGACTTAGCCATGAACGCAGCGAAATCCTGCGCAGTCGTCCTTCGCACGACCTCGGCCAGGTACTCGGCATGGTCGGATTTGACTCACGCACCGGTGCCGCCGATTCTTGACATGATGGGCCGGTTCTTCAGGCAAGCTTGTGGCTGGTGCGAATGCCACGACACCAAAGGACTGATATCAGGAGAAAAAAGCAAGACGTGTTCGCATGCCCTTTGCGCATGACCATGGGCGGACCTCAGTCCAGCGTTCTGCGAAAGGTCTTCAGCCCGACGCCAAGGACCACCGCGATGAAGGCGAGGATCGGCCAGACTTGTTCCCAGAGCATGTCGACGCCGTTGCCCTTGAGCAGGATGCCACGTACCAGGAGCAAAAAATGCGTTAGCGGCAGGATATTGCCGATCGCCTGCGCCCATTCCGGCATGCCGCGAAAGGGAAACATGAAACCCGAGAGCAGCATCGATGGCAGGAAGAAGAAGAAGGTCATCTGCATGGCCTGCAACTGGTTGCGGGCAATCGAGCTGAAGGTGATGCCGAGCGTCAGGTTGGCGCAGATGAACAGCAGCACCACTGCGTAGAGCAGCAACAGGCTGCCGTGCATCGGTACGTCGAAGAGCCAGCGTGCGGCAAGCAGGATCAGCGTGACCTGAAGCAGACCGATCAGGATGTACGGAACGATCTTGCCGGTCATCACTTCGAGGGGGGTGGCCGGCGTCGCGAGGAGGTGCTCGAAGGTGCCCCGTTCGCGCTCGCGAGTCATCGCCAGACCGGTCATCAAGACCATGGTCATGGTCAGGATGACACCGAGCAATCCTGGCACGACGTTGTAGGCAGTGATCCCCTCGGGGTTGTAGCGGCGATGGATGCGCAGTTCGACCGGTGGCGTCGGCACCCGTTGCAGCCCCGGCAGGTCGGGGGCGAAGACCTCGATGCCGAGACTCTTGAGCACCGAGATGGCACCGCCGGTGGCCATCGGGTCGGTGGCGTCGGCTTCGACCAGCAGCGTCGGACTCCTGCCGCGCACCAGGTCGCGATGGAAACCGGGCGGGAAGGTGACGACGAACTGCACCTTGCTGCGGTCGAGGAGTTCGCTGGCCTGATGCTCATCGACCTGGCCGACGATCCGGAAATAGTCGCTGTGGGCCATGGCGGCGACGTAGGCGCGCGCGAAAGGGCCGGGGTCGGCCATGACCACGGCGGTCGGCAGGTGTTTCGGGTCGGAATTGATGGCGAATCCGAAGAGCAGGAGCTGGATGATCGGGATGCCGACGATCATCCCGAAGGTCAGCCGGTCGCGTTTCAACTGGATGAATTCCTTGAGCAGGATGCCGACCCAGCGGGAAAAGGAGAAGCGGGAGAAATGTTCCATGCGCTCAGTCGGCGAAGGGGTCCTGGGCATGCTGCATGAGGTGAATGAAAGCGTCCTCGAGCGAGGGTGCCACGGTGGTGATGCGTACCTCGCGAAGCTGCGAGAGCGCCTGCAGGCTCGCCTGCAGACGGGCTCCGTCCTGACCGCTGACGTGCAGCGTCGCACCGAAGCTTGCCACCTGGTCGACACCGGCCATCCCGCGCAGATCTTCGGCCAGGCGGTGGACGCCGTCGCCGCTGACTTCCCAGGTGCTCAGACGGCAACCGGCGACGACCTCGCTGGCGGTGCCATTGGCCAACAGGCTGCCGTAGGCGATGTAGGCCAGACGATGGCAGCGTTCGGCTTCGTCCATGTAGTGCGTGGACACCAGGATGGTGATCCCGGCGGCAGAAAGGCGGTGGATTTCCTCCCAGAAATCACGCCGTGCCTTGGGATCGACGCCGGCGGTCGGCTCGTCGAGAAGCAGCAGCCGGGGTTGATGGAGCAGACACGCGGCGAGCGCCAGGCGCTGCTTCCAGCCACCCGAGAGGGTGCCGGCCAGCTGTCGGCGCCGGCCGCTCAGGCCGAGTTCATCGAGAGATCGATCGATGGCCTTTTGGCGTTCGCGCATGCCGAACATGCGTGCCACGAAATCGAGGTTTTCGCCGATCGAGAGGTCGTCCCACAAGGAGAACTTCTGGGTCATGTAGCCTACCTGGCGCTTGATCGCGGCGCTTTCCCGGAGGACGTCGAGTCCGAGGCAGGTACCGCGACCACTATCCGGCGTCAGCAGGCCGCAGAGCATGCGGATCGAGGTCGTCTTGCCGCTGCCGTTGGGGCCGAGGAAGCCGTAGATCTCCCCCTGGCGGACCTGCAGGCTCAGATCCTTGACCACGTGCTTGTCACCGAAGCGTTTGTTGATGCCGGCAACGTCGATGACCAAGCCGTTCATCGGCTGCCGAGGCGCACGTCTACCGGCAGTCCGGGCCGCAGTCGGGCAGCCTGTTCCGGCGCCGGCACGGCTTCGACGCGGAAGACGAGTTTCTCGCGGCTGCCGCGGCTGTAGATTACCGGTGGCGTATATTCGGCTTCGGGGGCGATGAAATCGATGCTCGCGCGGATCGCTTCGGCACAGCCGTCGCAGTGCGCTTCGACGGGCTGGCCTGGTCGGATGCCGGCGATCAGCGCTTCCGGCACGTAAAAGCGCAGGCGCCGGCGAGCATCGGGCAACAGGCTGGCGACCGCCGCACCGGCCGGTACCCATTCACCAGGCTGATAGTAGGTATCGGCCACCTCGCCGTCGGCAGGGGCGGTGACCGCCTTGCGTTCGACCAGCCAGCGTTTCTGCGCCGCCACTGCCGCCGCTGCCTCGACCTCGGCGGCGGCGCTGCGCACCTCGCCCTGGCGGCCGAGCGAAATCCGGAAGCTTGCCAGTTGCTGCCGGACGGCTTCGAGTTGTGCGGCATCACGATCTCGCGTCGCTTTTGCTTCGTCGAGTCTGGCCTGCGAGACAAAATTACGTTGCGCCAGCGCCTGCTGTTGACCAAGCTGCGTTTGCGCCAGTTGCAATGCCGCCTCGGCTGCACGCACCTGTGCCTCGAGGGCAGCGATCTCGGGTGGTCGGCGGGGTTCGCCGAGGTTCGAGAGTTTTTCACGGGCCGAACTGGTGCGCGCTTCGGCTTCGGCCAGGGTCTGTGAATCCGGGTCGGCAGCGACCGCAAAGATCGTCTGCCCGGCCTTGATGCGGCTACCGCGGGGGCTGTCGATTGTTTTCAGGTAACCTGCCTGCGGCGCCGCCAGATACAGGAATTCACCCTCGACGTAGCCCTGGAAGAAGGGCGGCCGTTCGTTCCCGCAGGCGGCGAGAACGGCCAGCAGCGCGACGGCGAGCGGGAGGCAATGGCATGGCGAACTCATGGGGTGACATTCTACGGCGAATTGTCGCAGGCTGAAGCGGCCATCCCTTGGGCAAAACACAAGTTTCGGGTGATGCCTTGCCCGCTTACCGCGGGGCGAGGCGCTGCAGGATCGAGTTCAGTCGGGACTCGTCGAGCCGACCCAGGCGGCTACCCTGCACCCGGCCGTCAGGGCCAATCACCAATGTATAGGGCAGGCCCTTGATCTGCAGGCCAGGCATCTGGCTGGCAGCCGGATCGGCGACCAGGAGCGGATAGGAGATCGGCGTGGCCTTGACGAAGGCCTGCATGTTTTCCACATTGTCGATACCGATGCCGACAAACTGTACGCCTTGCGCCGCATATTGGCGCTGCAGGCGTGAGAAGGCGGGTATTTCCTCGACGCAAGGGGCGCACCAGCTGGCCCAGTAATTGACCACCAGAATCTTGTCACGCCACTGCGCAATCGCCTGCGGGCGCCCGTCGAGATCGGGCAGCGTCAGCCCCATGACTGCATCGGCCTGTGCCTGCTCCTGCGCTGGCGACAGTTGCTGTGACGAGATCAAGGCGGAGGGAATATCATTGACCGGCATACGATTCTGCTCGATCAGGCGATAACCCAGCCAACCAATCGTCGCCAGCGTCGCCACCCCGGCCGTTACCGCCAGCCCCAGTGCTTGCTTCATCGTCCGCTGTGCCGCGACATCGCCTTGAGACAGACGAGAACGAACATCAGTCCCCCAATGACCGCGATCAGGCCGCCGAGGCCCATCATGCCCATGCCGATCTTCTGCGGCAGCGTCGTCAGCAACTGATCGGCACCGGCCACCTTGCGCTGCACGCCATAACCCCCCGACCACGCCAGACCGAGCACGTGCAACAACTGCCCGGCGCCATAGACGTGAGGCTGCCAGACCGCCATGCGGCCCGTTGCGTGGTCGAAGCCGAGCTTCGGCAGCAGCACATAGGCGAGTCCCATGAAGGCCAGTGTCACACCGACCGTCGATCCGTGGTAATGCGCCGGAATGACGACGTTCACCCCTTCAATCAGATAACCGAGCACTCCCCCGAGCGCAAACAGGATGAAGGACGCCAGAAGAGCGGACCTGGCAGGGCTGTCGGGATTCGTCGGCATGCCGCGCAAGCGCCACAGCGACAGGGCGCCGAGCAGAATCAACGGCCCCATGTAGGGGTGGCCCCAGAGCATCAGTTTGGCGAACAGCTCCATATGTGGCAGCGAGCCGACCGGCACCAACAGATAGATTGCCGGTACGGCCAGCAGTGGCAGTGCCGCGACCAGGAACAGCACCGACAGCGCGCGTGCCGAAACCCGCAACCGACGGCCGAGTTGCTCTGCGATCCACAGCCAGGCGACAACCATCAGCAGTGCATGCTGGAACTGCAGAGCGTGTCCGCCACCCCAGAACAATACTTCGTAATATATCATTCCCTCGACCCAGGGTACCTGCGCCCAGGATATGTAGAAGGCGCCCAGCGCCAGCAAGGCCGCGACGGCACCGAGAAAGGCGCCGAGGAGCAGCGGCTCGGCAAGCGGGCGCTGTGGCCAGGTGGTGACCAGGGCGCGCAGCACGGTCAGGCTCAAGCCGGCAGCGAAGATCCAGATCGAGGTAAAAAAGAGGGGTTGCTTGAGTACCGGGATATAATTGTTGAGCATTGGTTCGGCGCCGGGGAAGAACGGTGAAACGGTCATCAGCGCCGTTCCCAGCGCTGCCAGGCCGAAACCGATCCAGCCGAGCCACGTCAAGCTGGCGCTGCCGACGGCGCTCCAGATCACTGCGGCAAAGGCCATGAACCAGACGGCTACCGACAGGTCGACATGCACCACCAGCGCAGCCCGGAACAGATCCTTTAGCGGAAAGACATCCTGAATCCCCGGTGTCCGTGACAGGACCAGCAGTACCGCCAGCAGACCCGAACCGATCAGCGCCATCACCCCCAGCCACAGCCAGGCGCGCGCCAGGTGGGTGGGGGCTCCCGAAGCGATCGCCGGCATCACTGACGCTCGTGAAAAAACTGTCAAACCATTTGAATCCACTGCCGCCTCGCGCAAAAAACCAATAAGTATAAGTTCGAAAACCGAGAAGTAGTTCCTTGCCATTTCGCCGGTGCAACACATAATTCGTTTGCTTCGAACGAGATTCCTGGCCCAGCACGAACGGTGCTCTGGCAGCCTGATGCGTCGGCATCCTGCCTGCCCGCGGGGATTCGTCAGGTACAGACAGCGCCATCACCACTGCCATCATCGCACGCGAGGAATCCTGAACATGAGGACCCTGGGAATCATCTTCGTTGCCGCCTTCGTGGCGGCCTTCGCCAGTATCGCCGCCAAAGTCCCGCTGATTACGACCGGCAGCTTTGCCCGGGTCGCCGTCAGCGCGGCAATCATTGCCGCGCTGCCAACGCTGGTCTGCTGGGGAATCGCCCGGATCATCAGGTTCTACCGGAATTGTCGCCTGATCCCTCGGGTGCAGGCCGAGATCGTTCGGCAGGAGTAGCCATCATCTCGCCCATGCGGATCGGGCGGGCGGGCGCCCAGGCCGGGTTGAAGTGGAGCGTGTCTTTCGGGAAGAGTACGACCACCGTCGAGCCGAGCAGGAAGCGGCCCATTTCATCGCCTTTCTTGAGGACGATCTGCTGATCGTCGTAGCGCCATTCCCGAATTTTGCGGACACGCGGTGGGTTGACGGTGCCATGCCAGACGGTGGCCATGCTGCCGACGATGGTCGCGCCGACCAGGATCAGGACGAATGGGCCAAACCCGGCCTCGAAGACGCAAACGACCCGCTCGTTGCGGGCGAACAATCCCGGTACGCCACGTGCGGTCGCCGGATTGACCGAGAATAGCGCGCCGGGAACATGGATCATTCGCGTCAGGCGGCCGTCAACCGGCATGTGAATTCGGTGATAGTCGCGCGGACTGAGGTAGAGGGTGGCGAAAGCGCCGTTCTCGAAGCGGGCGGCGAGTGAGCGGTCGCCGCCGACGAGGGCGACGGTCGAATAGCGATGACCTTTGGCCTGAAAAATCTGGTCGTGTTCGATGGCGCCAAACTGACTGATCGCACCGTCGACCGGACAGAGAAAAGCGGCGTCGGCAAGCGGCCGGGCACCGGCACGCAGCGGTCGGGTAAAGAACTCGTTGAAGCTCCTGTAGCTGATCGGATCGGTATCGACGGCCTCGCTCAGGTCAACGCCGTAGCGCTGAACGAACCAGCGGATGACACGGGTCGTCAGGCCGCCGGCCTCACTCTCGGCGAGCTTGCCGGCGATTGTGCTCAGGGCTTGTTTGGGCAGAAAGTATTGGGACAGTACGGCAAGACGGTCGGACACGATTGAACCTGTGGGAGTGAAGGCGCCATTATACGGGTTCAGGCAACACTTTCATGCGCACCCGGCGCTGCCCGGAACACGAACCAGGAGGGATCGTCCGGTATCGATGCTGTTCCCTATGGCTACCCGGCCCGACCGCCCGACCGCTGTCCTGCATCATGAAAACGGAGCTGGCTGTATACTCGCAGCCTTTTCATTCGGGTAGCGCTTCATGTCCAGACCGAAAAGCATAGGTGTGGTTTCCCTTGGGTGCCCAAAGGCGCTCGTCGACTCGGAACAGATTCTCACCCGGTTGCGCGCCGAGGGCTATCTGATTTCGCCTTCCTACGAAGGCGCTGATCTGGTCGTCGTCAACACCTGCGGTTTCATCGATGCCGCGGTAGAGGAGTCGCTCGACGCCATCGGCGAGGCTCTGACCGCGAACGGCAAGGTGATCGTCACCGGTTGCCTGGGTGCCAGGGAAGAAGTGATCCGCCAGGCGCACCCGCAGGTACTGGCGGTGACCGGCCCGCATGCCGCCAACGAAGTGCTGCAGCAAGTGCATGCGCATTTGCCGCAGCCGCACGACCCGTTCTCCAGCCTGGTCCCGCCGCAGGGCATCAAGCTGACGCCGCAGCATTTTGCCTACCTGAAGATTTCCGAGGGCTGCAATCACAGTTGCACTTTCTGTATCATCCCCTCGATGCGCGGACCTCTGGTCAGCAGACCGATCGGTGAGGTGCTGCAGGAAGCCAGAACGCTGGCCGACGCCGGCGTGCGCGAACTGCTCATCATTTCGCAGGACACCAGCGCCTACGGTGTCGATGTGAAGTACCGAACCGGCTTTGTCGGTGGTCGTCCGTTGCGGACCCGGCTGCAGGAACTCTGCGAAGCGCTGGCGGAGCTGGGCATCTGGGTGCGCCTGCACTACGTCTATCCGTATCCGAGCGTCGACGCGCTGTTGCCGCTGATGGCCGAGGGCAAGCTGCTGCCGTACCTCGATGTGCCTTTCCAGCACGCCAGCCCGCGCATTTTGAAGGCCATGAAGCGTCCGGCGAGTGCCGAGAACAATCTCGAACGGATTCAGGCGTGGCGGGCCGTCTGCCCCGAGATCACGGTGCGTAGCACCTTCATCACTGGCTTCCCAGGAGAGAGTGAAGCGGAATTCGAAGAATTGCTGGCTTTCATCGCGGCGGCACGCCTAGATCGCGTCGGCTGTTTCGCCTATTCGCCGGTTGCCGGCGCGGCAGCCAATGCCTTGCCGGGTGCGCTGCCAGAGGAGCTTCGCGAGGAACGCCGGCGTCGTCTGATGGAGTTGCAGGAAGATATTTCCGCAGAGTTGCTGGCGGCGAAGATCGGGCGTGAAATCGACGTCCTGGTCGACGAGGTGGACGAGGAGGGAACGATCGCCCGTTCGGCCGCCGATGCGCCGGAAATCGATGGCCTGGTGTTCGTCAATGATCATTTCGACGCCGAACCGGGTGACTTTCTGCGGGTGCGGGTGGTCGATGCCGACGAGCACGATCTCTATGCCGAACTTGTGGCCGAGCCTGCCTGAGCAGCCTGCCTATTCGGCCTTGCGCGGCACCGCCGGACGTGGTCGCAGAGACTGCAGGCCTTTATGGGCCAGATGGCGGAGCAGCAGCTTGGGCGGCAGGCGCAGCCACTGGTGGCGGAGCAAGCCAAGTTGCGCGGCAAACCGCCGCGAGAAGGGTGGCGGTCGGTCCGGAATTCTTGGCAGCGTGCAACGGGGAAAGACCCAGTCCATCCAGCGGATGGCCGCTGCTGGTGGAGCGGCCAATGGCAGAGCGTCAGGTACCGCGGTGGCGAGCCACGCTTGGCAATAGCGTAGGGCATACCACAGGGGTCGCTGAAGATTGTGGCGTGCAGCGCGCACAGCGAGCGCCTGCCAGTCGCTTTCCGAGTGCAGGTGGGTGCGGATCAGGCTGTCGATATCGACCAGATCGCGCAGATTGGCGAACAGTTCGGAGTCCTGAAAAAGATGGACTGCTGCGTGCAGGATCTGATCCTGCGGATGCAGGACCAGGAATCGTTTCCCCTCGACCACCTGCAGGTCGGTGAACAGCAGGGCGGTGTCCGGCTTGAGACGGGCCGTCACCGGCGTGATCGTGTGGTGCAGGTCGAGTTCCACCGAACTTCCAGGACGGCGCATCGGGGGCAGTTCATGGCTCCATTCGCGGTAGTAGCGCTGGTCGTAGTCATTGATTTCTTCAGCTGCCCAACCGGCACCGAGCAGCGCGGCCTCGGCTCGCTTGAGATCGTTGTAGGCCACCATCAGGTCGACATCACCCGGTAGGCGGCCGCGCGCGCTTTCAAGGTCCTGCAAGATGTAGGCCGCGCCTTTGAGTACGACCACCGGGATCTCGGCCGGCATTGCTTGGGCCAGAGCCGCCAGCTCGACGCGCAGCACCTGGGTGCGATGTGCCGAATAGGCTGCTGCCGAGCGCAGATGACCCAGCACGCACCCCGGCACCTGCGGCAATAGTTCAGGATGCGACTGAATTCGGTGCGAGAGCACTCCCAGCAGCCTGGACTGCCGAGCGAGACGAATGATCCTGTCCCAATCGGCGAGACTGACACTGCGCACCTGCCTAGGGTCAATCAGCAAGGTCAACATGTCATGCATGCAGGGATCGACCCCTCCCAGGTTGCTCATGCCGCTGCCGCTGCTATGGTCGATGCCAAAAGCATTGCACGCAGGCATTCGATAGCCTCATCCAGCCGGCTGTATTCGAGTTCGAAGGCCGGACAAGCGTCGATGACATCGGCCACGGCATTGAAGGAGATCCGCCCGAGCAGATCGTAGTTGAAGCTGTTGAAAGCCAGGCGTGCAAAAGCTTCCTCTCTGGGTAGCCGACGGGTCGTCAGTGCGGCGCCTTCCCGAAAAAGGGGAAAAAGTACCAGATGCGGGCGGGCAGGCAGTCTCCTGGCATCAACGCTGGCCTCATCGGGAGCCAGGTGGACCACGTCTCCCTTGCGGGTTCCTCCGTAGACGGGGCCAAGGATCGCTTGGTCGGTGTAGGCGCGGATGACGTCGATCGAGCGATTCTTGAGTGCCACCGGCTTGAGCATTGGCCATAGCTGACCGGTGTGTGGGCAGAGTACGCCAAACTCGTCGGACAACAGCCGAAACCCGCGCAGCATCATGGCCGCCGTCAGCGTGCTCTTGCCGGAGCCAGGCGGTGCAGCCATGATCACGCCGCGATCATCAAGAGCCAGGACACCGGAGTGCAACAGGACATATTGGTTGAAGCGCTTTCCGAAACACCAGTTGACACCCCATTCGAAGTGGGGAAGCGCCTGCTCTCTGGGAAAGGGATCGAATGGCTGAATGCCGTCGATCAGGAAACGGGATTGCGGCCTAAAGATTGCCCGCAAGCCCTTTCCGGAACACACTTCGGTGTGAAAATCCGCAAAACTGGCTTCTTCAGCCAGTGAAAATGCCCCGTAGACCCGCTGAAAATCTCGCACGAAGGGCTGGAGGACGGTCCTGACACGGACCAATGCAGCGCCATAATCGAGCGTTACCGATGCCTCTGAAAAACGCTGTGCCAGCAGGCTTGGCGGCAGGTCTCGAATTCTCGGGCAGGCGGCAATCATCCGCCAAGGATGCCCATCTCCTCAAGAGAACGCAACACTTCTTTCATTTCGGGTGTGTCGATATCCACATCCAGCTCATCGCGCAGAAAATCGAAGGCTTGAGCCTGGGGTACCGGCCTGCCCTCGTTGATTTCAGCGAGGGCCTCAAAAATGATCGCTGCCGCAGGGGACAGAATATGGGTCTGCCAGCTCGCCGAATCAAAGACGGCACCACCGTCTCCCAGTCTGCGGTACGAAATCTCGGCCAAGCAGGCTGCTCCCGCCTTGTGCAGCACAGGTTACGGCTAGGGAGCTCAGGGAATCAGAACATTGTCGCCATCCGCCGACCCCGGCGTACCCTGCGTAATCTGATAGAACGAATTCCAGCACGTTCCACCATACACATGCCCTTGACCATTATTGGCTAGCTGGTACGTTACCACTGGCTGGCCAGTACCCGGGTCTACCGTTGTGACCTTTGTGCGTACCCAGCCGTCCGGACCGGCGGTTTCCATGGGCGGGCTAGGCAGAGTCTGACTATTGGCAATGCAATGGGTGCTGCTGAACGCAGGAGGCGAATTAAGCACAGGCGCAGCGCCGGCATTTAACGTAAAGATGGCCGGCGCCGACGCGGCCGCCTTCAGCAGACGGCGGCGCTGCTGGGTTCGTTCTGATGGAGTCGTTGACATGTGTTTTCCTTGAGATCGATTTCTGCCTGAGCAACATACTCTAGCCTTCGTTGCGCGGAACGTTTGCGGACTGCATCACGTTACGTGCCATAGAAGCAGAATACATGCTGTCGCGCCACTGAACGTTCGTCGCCGAACACGCCTTGCTAGAGACAATAGCAAATTATGTGCCAATATTCAGATTTTTAGAAAAACATGATTTAAATTATAGAGATGTACCTTGTAGCCTAGAACTCTCAAGCTTCGTCAGAGTTTGATGTGTAAAAAAAACCGACAGCTTGCAGAATCTGCTGTTGTTCCAGTTGGGCCGGTGCGGCAGGGTTCTTCGGTTCTGGTCATTGCCTTGCACCAATGGCTAATCCATCAGAGTTTCAGGCGCTCCAGCAATTCCGTTTCCAGCCTGACACGGTTGGCCGCTTCACCGAGGCCTCCGCCGCTGATCAGGAAGGTATCTTCAACGCGCTCGCCGAGCGTCGAAATTTTTGCCGTGTGGAGACTAGCACAATGCGCGGCCAGGGTCATGGCGATCATGTACAGCAGTCCCGGACGATCGGCCGCAGCGATTGACAGGACATAGTGCGAGCCTTTTTCGTCCGGCTCGATGGTGACCAGCGGCTGAATCGGGAAGTGCCTGACCTGCCGCGAGAGGCGCCCGCTGCCGGGTGCCTCGGGCGGACTCTGGCGGTTGAGCCGCGCTTTCAGCTCGTGCTCGATATAGCTGATCATTGCACGGTCACTGCCGCGATCGCTGAGATCGAGCAGCATGAAGCTGTCCAGTGCATAGCCGTGACGGGTGGTGTGGATCTTGGCATCGACGATAGTGTAGCCGGCACGGCTGAAAAAGCCGACCAGGCGCGCGAACAGATCGCGCTGATCCTTCGTATAGATCAACACCTCCAGTCCTTCGCCCTGTGGGTTCACCCGTGCCTTGACCACCGGCTGCTCGACGCGAGTCCGATAGTGCAGGGCGCGCGTGTGCCAGGCGATTTCTTCAGCGGAATGGCGCAGGAAATACACCGTGTCGAGCTGCTTCCACAGACGTTGGTGCACCGCGTCGGGCAGCGCGAAGTAGCGCAGCAGGCGCAGGGCTTCCTGCTGGCGTTCCTCGATCAGGCCCTGCCTGACCGGTACCTGACCGCCCGCCAGCAGGGTGCGGCAGGTACTCCGGAAAAGCTGTTCGAGGAGCTGTCCTTTCCAGGTATTCCAGACTTTCGGACTGGTGCCACGAATGTCGGCGACAGTGAACAGGTAGAGGGCGACTAGGTGGCGTTCGTCCTTGACCATCGTGGCAAAGGTACCAAGGATGTCCGGATCGGCAATGTCCTGTTTCTGGGCGACGCTGGACATCAGTAGATGCCAGCGAACCAGCCAGACGATCAGTTGACTGTCCTCGGCCGCGATGCCGTGCTCGGCGCAAAACTCGGTAGCATCCACGGCACCGAGTTCCGAGTGGTCACCGCCGCGTCCCTTGCCGATGTCGTGGAACAGTGCCGCCACGTAGAGTACCCAGCAACGGGGGAAATCACTGATCAACTCGCTGCACAGCGGATACTCATGCGCGAATTCGTCGGCGAGAAAACGGCGCAGGTTGCGCAGGACCTGCAGGCTGTGCTGATCGACGGTATAGACGTGAAACAGATCGTGTTGCATCTGGCCGACAATCTTGCCGAAATTCGGCAGATAGCGACCCAGAATTCCGAACTGGTTCATCCGACGCAGCTCATGCAGAACGCCGCGCGGCTGTTTGAGGATTTCCAGAAAACAGGCGCGATTCTCGGGGTCACGGCGGAAATCGGCGTCAATCCGGGTCCGTGCATGCCACAAGGCGCGCAAGGTGCGCGCCGTCATTCCCTGCAGATCGGAGTTTTTCTGCATCAACAGAAAAGCTTCGAGCATCGCCCCGGGATGCCTGTCGAAGATGTCTTCGTTAACCACATCCAGCAGGTCGTGCCGGTTCTGGAAGCGTTCATTGATCGGCAGGGGCCACTGCTCCGGCGGTGGTGATATTGCAGCGCCGATGTTCAACAGCAGGATCGTGTTGATCTGCGTGACTTCCTTGGCTGTTCGGTAGTAACCCTGCATCAGCCGTTCACTAGCCCTGCGGGTATCGGTGGGCACGAAACCCATCCGTTCGGCGAGTGCCGTCTGGAAATCAAACAGCAGACGGTCTTCGCGCCGGCCGACGTGCAGGTGCAGGTGCGTGCGCAGACGCTGCAGAAAACCGACACAGCGCTTCAGTTGCAGTTGTTCTTCCTGGGTGATGAAGCCATGCTGCGCGAGATCTTCCCAGGAGTCACCGTAGCCAGCCGCACGGGCGATCCACAGGATTGTTTGCAGATCCCGCAGCCCACCCGGAGCTTCCTTGCAGTTGGGTTCCAGGCTGTAGGGAGAATCTTGGTAGCGGCGGTGACGCTGTTCCTGTTCCATCCGCTTCGCTTCGAAGAAGGCCTGTGGATCAATCTGTCCCTTGAGTTCTTTACAGGCATCCTGGAACAGTTCGCGATTCCCTGCCAACAGGCGTGCTTCGAGCAATGCAGTTTGAATCGTCAGGTCGGCGGCGGCGGTGTGCGAACACTCTTCGACGGTGCGCACGCTAGGAGCGATATCGAGAGCGATGTCGTAGAAGAGCGCAACCGCGCGCTCGAGTTGAGCAGTCAATACTTCGTCGGGCGCTTGTGGCAACAGCAACAGGATGTCAACATCAGAGGCGGGATAGAGTTCGCCGCGTCCGTAACCACCGACCGCCACCAAAGCCAGTGAAGCCGGCAATGCCAGTGTTCGCCACAGGTCGCAGAGGACTTCGTCTACCAGTTGGCAACGCTCGCGCAACAGGCGTGCCGCATCACCTTCGCCGAGATAACGCTCACGGATCGTCGTTTGGCCAGCATGCAGGCGTGACCTGCAACCGGCGACGATCGCCGAACGATCGAAGGCTTCACTGTTCATGCCAGCTACCTGATCCAGTCTGGCCGCAAAGCAGTCGCCTTCGACACGGTGAGGACTTCGTAGCCCGTGTCGGTCACCAGGATGGTATGCTCCCATTGTGCGGACAAGCTATGATCCTTGGTGACGATCGTCCAGCCATCGGCCATAGTTCGAATCGCGGCCTTGCCGGCATTGATCATCGGTTCGATGGTAAACACCATGCCGGCTTTGAGCTCGATGCCGGTATGCGGCCGCCCATAATGAAGTACCTGGGGTTCTTCGTGGAACTTGGCGCCGATGCCGTGGCCGCAGAACTCACGGACCACCGAATAGCCGGATTTCTCTGCATGTTGCTGAATCGCGTGACCGATGTCGCCGAGATGTGCGCCAGCACGGACCTGCACAATGCCCAGCCAGAGGCAATCGTAGGTGACCTCGCATAGCCGCCGCGCCTGCACAGAGGTTTCACCGACCTGAAACATGCGGCTGCTGTCGCCATGGTAGCCGTTGCTGATCACGGTCACGTCGAGGTTGACGATGTCGCCGTTCCTTAATTGCCGGTCACCCGGAACGCCGTGACAGACCTGGTGATTGATCGAAGTGCAAATCGACTTCGGATAAGGCTTGTAGCCGGGTGGGGCATAGTTGAGTGGCGCCGGAATGCAGCCTTGAACCTGCACGATGTAATCATGGCAAAGTTGATCGAGTTCGCCGGTGGTGACTCCAGACTTCACATAGGGCGCGATGTAGTCGAGCACCTCGGCGGTAAGGCGACCGGCGACGCGCATCTTTTCGATTTCTTGAGGAGTCTTGCAAGTAATGCTCATGCGTTGAGGCCAGTGCCAGGTTGAAGAGGAGCGAAGGATAAAGTAAGCGGGCAGCTTAGGCAATTGGACGGAGGGTCAATCCATCACCAACACTTGGCAAGATGGAGTTGGTGTTTCGTATGAGCCTTGATTGACTCTGTGGAGAAGGGAATGCCGACGCTCACATATCGAGTGACACTGGCGATGGTGAAACAGGAACCACTGGATTCTTACGCTGCATAAAGGATGTGTTTGTCACAGCGTATCCCCGACGAAGAGACTCTACGGCGCCATGTCGAAACCCATGTCCGCGATCGCAACACCAAAGCTCTTCCAGTCAAGGGGCGATCCACCGCACAGGATGCCTGGCGAAAGCTCTCTCGCCTCTATCCGCGTGTTTCTACATGACTAATGGGATGGTCGCCCCTTCCCGAAACGGCATCTGAGTGCCAAAGTGTGGCGAATGGAAATTCCCACTGAACGAGAGAGGCGACCGAGATGAAGATTACGACAATTGGTATCGATCTGGCAAAGAACGTGTTCCAGGTGCATGGCGTGGACGAACACGGCAAGACGGTGTTGAAGAAGCAACTCAAGCGGGATCAAATGATGCCGTTCTTCGCCAACCTGCCGCACTGTCGGATTGGCATGGAAGCCTACGGCAGCGCCCATTTCTGGGCGAATAAGCTGCAGGAGTTGGGGCACACCGTGAAGCTGATGGCCCCGCAGTTCGTGAAACCTTACGTCAAGACGAACAAGAATGATGCCGCAGATGCCGAAGTGATCTGCGAAGCGGTGAGCCGGCCGAACATGTGCTTCGTGCCGATCAAGAATGGCGGGCAGCAAGCGGTCCTGGCCCTGCACCGCGCCCGCCAGGGTTTCGTCAAGGCGAGGACGGTCCAGGCCAACCAGATTCGGGGCCTTCTGGCCGAATACGGCATCATCATCCCACAAGGCATTGTGCATATAGGCAAGCGCCTGCCCGAGATTCTGGAGGATGGCGAGAACGGGTTGCCAGGGACGTTTCGCCAATTGATTGACCGTCTTGGCAACCATCTGAAGGAACTCGACAAACAGGTGAATGAGTTGGAAGTCCAGATCCAGACTTGGCACCGGGAGAACGCCGCAAGCAAGAAACTCGCTCAGATTCCCGGCCTTGGCCCGATCGCGGCGAGCGCCCTGGTGGCCTCGATTGGGGACGCCAAGAACTTCGAGAATGGCCGGCAACTGGCGGCCTGGCTGGGACTGGTGCCCCGACGGAATTCCAGCGGTGGCAAGCCGACGCTGCTTGGCATCAGCAAACGGGGCGACACCTATCTGCGGACCCTCTTGATCCACGGGGCACGAGCGGTGATCCGGGTGGCCGAGCGCAAAGCCGCGCATGCGGGCAGTTGGCTGGCGGGAGTGATGGAGCGACGCAACAAGAACGTAGCGGCGGTGGCGCTCGCCAACAAGAATGCCCGGATCGTCTGGGCGTTGCTGGTACACGGCCGGGACTACCAGGTCGATTACGGATCGGCGGCGGCATGAACACGGGTTTTCCACGGCGCCGGCCGCCTCTGGTGATAGAGGGACCGTCGGCGACCGGCGCCGTGGAAAACCCTGCGGTGGAGCAGCACAACGGCAGCAACCTTCAAGGAGAACCACCGATTGCACAGGCAATCATGACGTGATGGCGAGACAGGTCAGACCGTGGTCGATTCAACCTGATAGCAGTCATGCGCTTCGAGCGTGACCGACTGATGAGGCATCGACCAGCGAATTCCATCAGGGACAGGAGGCGGTAGCCTCGATCGAAGTCCGGATCTATGGCTGCAATCTCCACCTTTTCTTATCGTCATCGATTGAGGGCTTGGCACAACCGGGGCGACCATCTAGGCAGCTTCGTTCGCAACACCATCGCTGTCTGCCTGCGGGCGGCAAATTGTGGGCGAAAGTCCGCTCGGGAAAAGCGCTGGGCGAGATCGAATTCCTCTTGCACGCGCGTGGCAAAGAAGGTGCTCGTCTCGTGCGTCAGAAGCTCTTTGCCTGCCGCGTCAAGTTGCCCGATGGCCAGGGCAGTCTGTTTAGCGTGACCTGCGTGATTGCCCAGGAGATTGGGGCACCCAAAGATGTCAAGCCCATTGAATGGCGCTTGCTGACCAGTCGAGAGGCCGACAACCTCGAAGCGGTCGCGGAACTGATTGACTGGTATCGTGCGCGCTGGGCAATCGAAAGTGTGCCGCAGGCACACAGAAAGGAGGTTCGTAATGGACTGACGAACTGTGTAGAAGCTACACGGAAGATGAGGGTAGGTCCCTCGGGGTCGGCTTTCAGGAGCGGGCCTCAAACCACCCCAAGCTGCTGCGCTCAAGAGCCGTGGTGGTGAGCGTTGGGGTCAAAGCGTCGAGGACGTACCTCGAGCAGGTAAGGATCAGAGAGACGATCGAAAGTGAACCTTCGCTGACGCGTCGTGATCCAGAGACTTGTCGTCAAAACCAGGGGCGTTTCTATCTTCTGGGAAAAGCTTGCCGGGCACCTGATGACTGGGCAAGCGGCGGCCGGCGTATAGGAGGCGTGAAGCTGATCCAGGCTTCTGTGTGGAACTGCGGGAACCCGTCGTTCCGATGTCAAGGGAGAAGCCCAAGTGGCAGAAACCACGAGGCGAGAGTACCGATGCGGAGCACTGGGACGGACCGACCCGTACGAGCGATGAAGGCTGGTAATGCGGCTGGAGCAAAGAGGTCGGATCAAGGGGTTGCATTTAGCGTTCAACTGGCAACAGGAGGGAACGGACGAGTGCAACCAAACCATTTGCCATTGACAAATGGCGGGGGCACGAAGCGTATCAAGCGGTCAAAGCCAATGCGGGATCGGCAGGGGTGGATAAGGAATCGATCGGCGACTTCGAGAAGGATCTGAAGGGGAACCTCTACAAGATCTGGAACCGGATGTCGTCGGGAAGCTACTTTCCGCCGCCGGTCAAAGCGGTTGCCATTCCCAAGAAGAATGGCGGGGAGCGCATCTTGGGGGTTCCAACGGTGGCAGATCGTGTGGCGCAGACGGTGGTCAAGCGGGTGATAGAGCCCGGGATCGAAGCAAAGTTTCTACCGGATTCCTACGGTTACCGGCCCGGAAGATCGGCGCTGGACGCCGTGGGGGTAACGCGGGAACGATGCTGGAAGTATTCTTGGGTTCTAGAGTTTGATATCAAAGGCCTGTTTGACAACATCGACCATGCATTGCGGGAGAAGGCGCTCGAGAAGCACGTGGAGAGAGGTGGCCCCGTTTGTTTGGACAGAAAATCTGCTTTGATAAGTGGAGCCCTGCCGGTTGTGGTCGGGTGACCGGAGTTGCGCTTGGTTTTGACCTTCTGTGAGTTTATCCGAACCAAATAGAGCTCGGTGGAGCTTGTGGGCGAAGGGACGCGCGGTGGGAAAGTCGCCAGACTTTTCCACGGCAAGCGGCCCGGTGCGCGACAGCGCATCGTCCACAAATCCACGGAGCCCCTTCCTCATGCCCTACGCCACCGGTCGCGTGGTGGCCGCGAGTGCCGCGAAGTAGATGGCGTCCGGCGTCTGACCATCCAGGGAGCGATGGGGGCGTCGCTCGTTGTAGAAGCGCAGATACGTGGCCAAGTGGGCTTTCGCATCGGCAACGCTGTCATCGGCCTTGAGATACCCCTCCTCGTACTTGACCGTCTTCCACAGTCGCTCGACAAAGACGTTGTGACGGGCTTCGCCCTCTCGCCTATCGGTTCGCGAAACTGCGCTTCGCTTGTTTTCCCGCCAGGACCCCTTGCCGTCCCTGCTGATCCGAATATCGTGCGCCTTGAGCAGACCGGTGAACTCGTCGCTGGTGAACTGGCCACCCTGATCGGTGTTGAAGATCTCCGGGCAACCATACCGGTGGAGGGCTTCGCGCACCGCTTCCCGACAGAAGTCGGTCGTCAGGGTGTTGGAGAGCCGCCAGGCGAGCACCCGCCGCGAGTACCCGTCGATCACGGCGAACAGGTAGAGGAAGCCCCGGCGCATCGGAATGTACGTGATGTCCGCCGCCCATACCTGATTGGGCCGATCAACCACGAGGTCGCGCAGCAGATACGGATGGATTTCATCCCCCCGCTGCCGACGGGAGGTGTGGGGCTTTCGATAAAGGGCCTCGATCCCCATGCGCGCCATCAGAGTACCGATGTGCCTGCGGCCGGCCTGGAACCCCTCGGGGCGCAGCAGATCGCGCAACAGGCGGGCGCCGGCGAACGGGTGCTCGAGGGGTCACTCGTCCATCCGGCGCATCAGCGCCAAGTCTTCCGGCGAAACCTCGCGCAGCGTGTAGTACGCGCTCGAACGCTCCAGCCCCAGCAGGAGGCACTGGTGCAATACGGGGAGCTTGTGGGTGCGGTCAATCATCGTTTTGCGCTCAGCAAGCCCGCCTGGGTGAGCGCATGTTCTAAAAAATCGTTCTCCAGCGTCAGCTGGCCGATCTTGGCGTGCAGTTTCGTCAGGTCCGGATCACCGCCCGCAGGGCTTCCGGCGTCTCCAAATACCTGAACCGCAGTTGTACAAAAGGCCGCCTTTGGGTCTATATCGTCCGAAGCTATACGCTTTCGAATCGGTAGCCGTAGCTCCGCAAGGATGCTATTTGCCAACCTGTCGTCGGCCCGAGCCGGAGCTTCTTCCGCAACCTGCTTACAAGAGCATCGACCGAGCGCGTGTCCTCGTCAGCATTACGGCCCCAGACATTGACCAGAAGCGTCTCGCGAGTAAGCAACTGATTAGGGTGCGAGAACAAGTAGGAACTCAAATCATATTCAAGAGGACTCAGTTCGAGATCCTCCTCGCCGAGAAAAATCGTCAGGTTATCCCTATCGACGCGATACGGCTCGACCATCATCGTCACCTGATTCTTTACGCCAGTGCGCCGGAGCAGGGCGGCAACGCGTGCCTGTAGTTCTGCGACACGCAGAGGTTTGACGACGTAGTCATCGGCTCCAAGCGTGAGCGCCTCGACGATCCGTTGTTCGTCATCAGTCACGCTTTCGATGAGGATGGGGGTTGCCTGAGAGAGTGTCTGTCGCACCAGCCGGATTACCTCACCCGCATCACCATCCGGCAGGGACCAGTCAAGAATCAAAAGGTCAAAGCGTTCGTTCTTCAGGTCAGCCTTCAGTGCAGAAACGGTGGAGTAATGCCGGCAGTTCCAGCTTTGCGTTGCAAGCGCGTGCTCAACCAAGTCGACAACCACCATATTGTCTTCGAGGAGCGCAATGCAGGGAGTTCTTGACGTGTCGAAGGGGACCGGTCTTTGAGGGAGCATGGCTGCAATTATCACAAAACTATTACAAATCCTCTTAGCGCCAAAATGTACACTTTTTTAAAGAATTTTGCATTTCTATGCCTATATCGACGACGCCGATATGGATCACACGTAACTGAATGCTATCCATGAGTACCGCGCCCTCCCTATTGAACATCTAGTGGCAGTTGCAACTAGGACTGCCTGAGGTACGCCATGAAGAAACGCAAACTAAGCCCCTCCATCCCTTTAACCCGCTCAATCCCCCAATCCGATGCAACCGAAACACGGCTTGCAGGCATTGGTTCATCTGCCGGCGGGCTGGAAGCTCTCCGCGAACTGCTGGAATGCCTGCCCCAGACGGCAACGATGTGCTACGTCATCGCCCAGCATGTATCGCCCACACACACGAGCCTCTTGGCGGGCTTGCTTGCATCGAGTACGACATTGCGGGTCAAGGACCTTGAAGACAACTGGGTTCCCGATGCGGGCGTCGTCTGCATCGTCCCTCCCAACAAAGATGTCATCCTTGAACACGGACGCCTGCGACTCATCGAGCCCCAGTCCGCCATGGGCCCGAAGCCCTCAGTTAACCTTTTCTTCGGGTCTCTGGCCGCCGAATTGGGTGACCAGGCCATCGGCATCATTCTGTCCGGCACTGGGTCTGACGGCGCGGCGGGCATCCGGGCCATCCGCACCGCGGGTGGCATCACCATCGTTCAGGAACCGGCGACAGCTAAGTACGATGGCATGCCCAGGGAGGCCATCCATACCGGAAGCGTCGACCTCATCCTGCCACCCAAGAAAATCGGTCCCGCGCTCGAGCGCTTGCTGTCGGAACCCATGGCCCTGGTGCAGGGCGATGACGGGGGCGAGGAGGCCGACGAACTGGACCAGATTAATACCCTGGTGCGGCGCACCACGTCGTTCAAGCTCAGCGACTACAAGCCAACCACGGTAAAGCGCCGCATCGCCCGACGCATGAATATCGTCGGCTGCAAGACGCTGGGCGACTACGTCGACTTTCTCAAAGCGAATTCAGGAGAAGCGCAGTCCTTGATGCGCGACACCTTCATTAGCGTGACGGCCTTCTTTCGCGACCCGGAAGCGTTTCAGGTGCTCGAGCACGTGATCGACGGCATCGTCCGCAACCGTGACGAAGGCGAGATCATTCGCTGCTGGGTGCCAGGTTGCGCGACGGGCGAGGAGGTCTACAGCATCGCCTTCCTGTTCGAGGAGGCCTTGGCACAGCAGGGCAAGGCCGGGCTGCAGTACCTGATTTTCGCTTCCGATCTGGATGAGGATGCCCTCGAACAGGCCCGCAGCGCCCTTTACCCTGCGGGAGTCCTCGAGGGCATCCCCAGGGACTTTCGAGATCGCTATATGACCTTGAATGGGGGGCACTATCGGGTCAATAAAAGCGTGCGCAGCCGGATCGTGTTCACCCGCCAGAACGTCGTCGACGATCCCCCCTTCGGACGCCTTGATCTCATCAGTTGCCGCAACCTGCTGATCTACCTCTTGCAACCGGTGCAGAAGCGGGTTCTTGAAATGTTCCGTTACGCCCTCAGCGCGGGCGGCTACCTGTTCCTTGGCAAGTCGGAGACGGTCGACGAAAAGAGCGGCCTGTTCCGCGAAGTGGATCGCCGCGCCCGCGTCTACCAACCTGTCGAGGGCACGCCGCACTACCAGCTTCCGTCAACGTTCGGGCAGGTCGGGCTAACCGGTATCAAGGCGGCGGCCAGGCTGTCCCTGACCACCACCGTTGATCGGGTCAGCCAGCGCATCCTCGATGCCCTGGTGATGCGCTATGCCCCACCCTCCGTGGTGATCAATGGCGATGACGATGTTGTCCATATGCATGGCAACCTGAAGCCCTATCTCAGCTTTCCCCGTGGCGCGGTGTCGATGCACCTGTTCAACCTACTGGAGCCGCCATTGCGCACCGAACTGCGTGCGCTGATCTACCGCTGCCGGCGCGAACGACAGCCATTGCGGGGTACGTCCCATCAATTCGAACTGGAAGGAAGCCCGCATCGGGTAACCCCGGCGGTCAGCGCCCTCGATGATGCCGAAGGTGCCATGGTCATGGTTTCCTTTGACGCACGTCCCCTGGAGGATGAGGCGCGTGCGTCCGTGTCCGACATCACCGACGGTGACCGCAATAACGTAATCATTGCCGAGCTCGAACAGGAACTGGCGAACACCCGCACCCACCTCAACGTGGTCGTCGAGGAGCTGCAATCCACCAACGAGGAGCTGCAATCCACCAATGAGGAACTGCAGTCCGCCAACGAGGAACTGCAATCCGCCAATGAGGAACTGCAGACGTCCAACGAGGAGCTGCAATCCACCAACGAAGAACTGCTCACCGTCAACGAGGAAATGCACGTCAAGTCGGCCCAGTTGGAGGCTTTGGCCGGACTCCTCAACAACGTCAAGGAGAGCCTGTCCTTCCCCATGCTGGTGGTCGACGCGCAAATGTGCGTCACCGTCGCCAATGGCGCATGCGGCACCCTGATTGAAACGCTGGGCCCGCTGGAGGGCCTCTCCCTCAACAGCCTGTCATGGCAGGTGGAGATCCAGGGCCTGGCGGCGCAGGTCGGGCAGGTAATCCAGGAGGGCGGCATCCATCTGCGGATCGTGCGTCGCGGCACCGAGGCCGTCTTCCGGTTGAACATCATGCCCTACCGCCTCGAAGGCGGCGGCATCACCGGCGCCGTGCTGCTGTTCGAAGACATCACGGCCCAAACCAGAAGTGAATTCCATTACCGCCAACTGACGGAGTCGCTGCCGCTTCTGGTCTGGACCTGCGCGCCGGAGGGGCCTTGCGACTACCTGAGTCCGCAGTGGGTGGCCTATACCGGCAAGAGCGAGGCCGAGCAACTGGGGTTTGGCTGGCTGGAGCAGATTCATCCCGACGAGCGTCAGCGCACTATCGATCACTGGATCGCTACTGCCGGCCAGGGCTTGCCCTTCGCGATTGAATTCCGTGTTCGGCGCCATGACGGCGCCTACCGCTGGTTCAAAACCCTGGCCATGCCGCTGCGGAACGAGGCGGGCGCCATCGTCAAATGGTTCGGCACCAACACCGACATCGACGACATCAAGCAGGCTGATGCAGAACGCCAGTCGCTCCTGCAGCGACTGAGCCTGGCGACGGCGGCGGCGAACATTGCGGTCTGGGTGTGGGATCTGGCGAGCCAGACGCATACCTGGGATGCGCGCATGCTCGCGCTGTATCAGGTACCGGCCGAGGTCATGGCCACGGGCATCGATTACGCATTCTGGCGCTCCCGGTGCCATCCGGACGACCTGGAGCAGGCGGACCGCGCAATGAACGATGCATTGAATGCCGGCGCATCCTTGGAGTGCGAATTCAGGATTCTTCTGCCCGACGGCAGCGTCCGGCACATCTACGCCGCGGCCGTCATCGAACGCGATGCTGACGGCGCGCCGATCCGTGTCATCGGCATCAACCATGATATCAGCACTCTCAAGCGCAATGAACTGGCACTACGCGAAAGCGAAGCCAGGCTCTCGATGGCCATCGACGTAATGCCGGAGGCGCTTATGGTGGTCGACGAGCAGGGCATTATCTGCCGCAGCAACCAGCGCGCCGTAGCCATTTTCGGTCACGAGCCTCAGGTACTGGTCGGCCAACCTGTCGAAATGCTCATGCCTGAGCGAATTCGGGTACAGCATGTGGGAATGCGCCTGCACTTCAATGCCCATGCCGAGTTGCGTGCCATGGGTGCCGGCCGTCGTCTTTATGCACTGCACGCGGACGGGCACGAATTTCCCGTGGAGGTCGCCCTGTCGCCTTTTCTCGACGGCGAAAGCAGGAAAGTGGTCGTATCCGTCACCGACATCACCGAGCGCAAACGCATTGAACTGGAACTCCAGGAGCATCGGCTGAACCTCGAAAAACTGGTCAGACAGCGCACGCTCGAACTGGCCACCAAGGAGCGATTTGTACGCAGCCTGGTGTCGAACCTGCCCGGCATGGTCGGCTACTGGGACGACACCTTGCATTGCCGCTTTGCGAATACTGCCTACCGTGACTGGTTCGGTCGCTCGGAGGCTGAAATGCTCGGATTGCACATGCAGACGGCTTTGGGCCAAGCATATTTTCAAGAAAACGAGCGCTACATCCGAGCCGCATTGGAGGGGCAGAAGCAGACCTTCGAGCGTAGCATCACCAAGCCCAGCGGCGAGGTGGGCCACTTGTTGGCACATTATCTGCCCGACATCGCTGACGGCAAGGTCCAGGGCTTTGTCGCTCTCGTGCATGATGTGACGGCCCTGAAGCAACATGAATTGGAGTTGGCGAAGGCAAAAGAAAAGGCTGAATCGGCTACAAGTGCCAAATCCATCTTCCTGGCCAACATGAGCCACGAGATACGGACACCGATGAACGCCGTCCTGGGGCTGGCGTACGTGTTGAGCAAAATGGATCTGCCGGTCGAGGCCCATGACCTCGCCCAAAAGATCCACGCCTCGGGTCAGTCGCTGCTCGGATTGCTGAATGACATCCTCGATTTCTCCAAAATGGAAGCCGGCAAGGCGGAGATCGAACAGGCCCCGATCTACCTTGGCGATATCTTTGACAACCTGGCCACCATCATGTCGGCAGCGGCCGAAGGAAAGGGCCTTGAACTGAGCATCAGCCCGCCCCCCGCCTCTGCCTGCTACCTCATCGGCGATTCGCTGCGCATCGGCCAGATCCTGATCAACCTGACCAGCAATGCCATCAAATTTACCGAGAGGGGTGCGGTCACGGTCAAGGTTGTCGTGGTCGCGGAAACCGAACAGCAAGCCTCCCTGCGTTTCATCGTTCGAGATACGGGCATCGGCATGGATGCTGCCGCCCAGGAAAAATTGTTCTCCGCCTTTTCCCAGGCCGATGCATCGACTACCCGTCGTTTCGGAGGCACAGGTCTCGGCCTCGCCATCAGCCGTCGTCTGGTCGAGTTGATGGGTGGAGAGTTACAACTGGAGAGTTCGCCCGGACTCGGCAGTCGCTTCTCGTTCTGCCTGTCCCTGCCCAAACAGGCGTCGGCGAAGGCGAACATGAATGCATTGCGCGCGCTCAAGCTATTGGTCGCCGACGATAACCCCATTGCCCTGGAAGGGCTCGGGGCCACCTTGCGCTCGGTCGGCTGGGAACCCGAGTTGTTCGAAAGCGGTGAAGCGCTTTGGCAACGGCTGCTTGAAGCAACAGACCTGCAATCACCCGACACCGTGTTGCTCCTGGATTGGCAGATGCCTGGCCTCGACGGACTGCAGATCGTGAGCCGGATCCACGCACATCTTGAGGACGGGCATCGGCCGCTCAGTCTCATCGTCACTGCCCACGGCGCCAGTAGCCTCGCGGAAATGCCGGATGCGGCCCTGGCCGATGGCATCCTGACCAAGCCCCTGGGGCCGTCCACGCTGTACAACGCGATCCAGCAGGCACGCCATCGTCGTCTGGGCCTTGCAACCCTACGGGACACACCTGGCGAGAAACGTCTGGCGGGTTTGCGCCTTCTGGCAGTTGATGACAGCGAGATCAACCTCGAAGTGGCCAGCCGCATCTTCGGGGACGAAGGGGCGACGGTTAGGACGGCAGCCAACGGGCAGGAAGCCATTGACCGGTTGCTTTCCCAGCCGCAATCCATCGATGTCGTCCTGATGGACGTGCATATGCCCGTCATGGACGGACTGGAGGCGACCCGTCGCATTCGCCAGAACCCGACGATCGCGCATCTGCCCATCCTCGCGCTGACCGCTGGCGCGCTCAAAGAACAACAAGAACATATTTACACCGCCGGCATGAACGGTTTCATCACCAAACCTTTTATTGTCGATACGGCCATCCGGCAAATTCTCGAGGCTGCTCGGGGGCGCCTATCTGACGCCATTGATACCGCCGAGGTGCCCGGCGCTCCCACCGATAACCTTGAGGACGAGCCCACTACCCCCCTGGTCAATAGTGATTGGGGATTGCGTGTGTTCAAGCAACGCGATGCCTATGTCAGGTATCTGAACCTGTTCGTGGAGCAGTACCGGGAGATCCTCCCCTCGCTCATCGATCCCGCTACCGAGCCTGGGTTGCTCGAACACCTGGTGCACAAGATGCGCGGATCGGCTGGTAACCTCGGCCTGGAGCGGGTGGCGGCAACGGCGACCCGTCTGGAGATGTTTTTGAACAATGGCCAGGACTTCATGGCGGATGCCCGGCGCCTACATGATGACCTGCTGCTGACCTTCCAGGCCATCGCCGAATCTATGACTCTGGATGAAATGGAGCCCACGGCCATGCCTGCCGATATTTCCGGTGCATTGCTTGACGTTGAACTGGTGCTTCCCTTGTTTCACCGCATCCTGTCGGGACTCAAAAACTTCGACCCGAAGCCAGCGGAGACGGGGCTGGCTGAACTCCGACACTACCTTCCCGCAAAATCTGTTGATGCCATCGCTTCGCCCTTGCTGGCCTTCCAGTTTGCCGAAGCCGAACAGGCGTTGCGAGCCCTCGCGCATGAACTTGCGCTATCTATGGAGAAGTAACCATGCCATCCGGACCGATCCTGATCGTCGACGACGAACCCCAAAACCTCGCCGCCTTGCGTCATGTGCTGGACGAACACTATATGTTGGCCTTCGCCACCAGTGGCGAGATGGCGTTGGAAGTAGTGGCCAAGCGTCAGCCCGCGTTGATCCTTCTGGATGTCCGCATGCCCGACCTCGACGGTTTCGAGGTCTGCCGCCGGCTCAAGGCCAATCCGGCACTAGAGGCCATACCGGTCATCTTCGTCACTAGCCTGGCCGATGTGTGGGACGAAGCACGCGGCTTCGAGGTCGGTGCGGTGGACTACATCACCAAACCGATTTCGCCGGCGATCGTCCTGGCCCGTGTCCGAACACACCTCTCGCTGGTGCGCGCACATCGGCTGGAAAAGAGCTACCGCGATGCAATCTATATGCTCGGGACGGCCGGGCACTACAACGATACCGATACGGGTGTGCATATTTGGCGCATGGCGGCGTACTCCCGAGCGTTGGCGCAGGCAGCTGGATGGCCTGATGAGGATTGCAAGCGTCTGGAAATGGCAGCACCGATGCACGATACGGGCAAGATCGGCATTCCCAGCAACATCCTGCGTAAACCGGCCAAGCTCGATGCTGCTGAGTGGGAAGTGATGAAAACCCATGCCCGGCTCGGCCACGATATCCTCAAAAAAAGCGACGCGCCTGTGTTCCAACTAGCCGCCGAGGTGGCCTTGCGCCATCATGAAAAATGGGATGGCAGCGGTTATCCCGATGGACTGGTCGGCGATGCGATTCCCGAATCGGCACGTATTGTCGCTCTCGCCGATGTTTTTGATGCGCTGACCATGCGAAGGCCCTACAAAGAGCCCTGGCCGATTGAAAAAACGGTGGTACAGATCCGCGAAGCATCGGGAAGCCACTTCGAACCGCGATTGGTTGAACTGTTCGTAGGCATCCTGCCAGAGTTACTGGCGATCCGCGAGCGGTGGAATACCCAGGATCCGGCATGAAGTGAAATTCTAACGATTGATTCCTGTGAGTGAGACCTCCGCTAACCGGCCTTCCATTTCCATACTCGATGGAGGCGACTTGAATGTATGCCGCTTGGTCAGCCAATTGCTGCAGAGTTTTGTCGTCAGCTACATGGTCATGCTTTGCGTGCGTCTTGCGTTTTTTCCCGATGTCGGCCTTGGCCCCGAATCGAAGCTACTCCTGGTCACGCTCCTTGTATTAGGCCTTACCTTGTTCCTGCCGCTTTGGGGTATGAATTCACGGCGGGTGATAGCCAACTTGGTATGGGTAAGCGTGATCATCGGCATCACCTTGCCACTTACAGCGTGGCAGGTCGGCTCTACAGTCCAATGGGCGTTGCCGCTGATCGGCATCTTGGGCGCCTTGGCGATCGTTCTGCTGGAGAGGTCACCACTGCCTTCGCCGTCCCGCCAGCGCCGACTTTTTGAGTTGGATGCTTGGCAATGGGTCGCAGCATTGGGGTTTCTGGCGCTGTTGTGTCTGGCGGCCATGACGATTTGGTTCGGTGCTGGCCAGCAAGCACCCGATGCCAATGCTCTGATCCGTTTGCTGGTCGCCGCCTGCGCTGTACCGCTGGTTTGGGCCAAACGCGTCAGCGGAATTCGCCGAGGAGAAGACCCGGTACGCAACCTCGAAAAATGCGCCGCCTGGCTGATGCTCTGGCTGATGACGTCCAACGTGGTGTTGGCGTTCAATTTCGAATGGCTGAACGCTCACAGTCAAAACCAGATGCCCGTTGCCAGCGCCGCAGGCGTTATGGCCGCACTGTTCGCTTTCGGCTTTGCAGTCAAATTGGCTCCGATCCGTCGCTGGCTCCCCGTGGCGACCGTCGTTTTTGCGATCGCCTGGAGCATGGCGGCTGCGCGAACATTTCCGCAGATCATGGTATCCATGTTGCCCGTTTCCGGATTGGTGATCGGACTCTTCCTGCCGGTCAAACGCCATTGGCTGGCCATGTTGCTGTGGCTGGTGGTCTTGACGTCCCCTGCTATCGTACTTGGATTGCTGCATCACGCGCTCGTCATGCATGGCCTGGTAGGTAGCCTGGTTTTCGGCATGACGCGTTGGCTGAATCAGAATAGCGGCGCGTATTCTGTCGTGGCGGACAGGCCTGATGTTGTCCAAGCGCCAGGAAATTCCTTTCTCGCCGAGACTGCCGGAAACCGCTTCGGCATCGCGACCGCTCTGGTGGCCCTCGTGCTGGGAAGCGGCTGGCTCTACACCTTGAGGTTGGAAGATCATGAGAGCCTCAGGGCAGGTGCGAAACGAAGGGCTGAAGAGCTAGTCCATCTGATTGAACAGTCCCTGCAGGATGCCGAACACATGGCCGAAGCCATGCGTCCAGAGCTGCTACCGGCCATCAGTTCGCAACAAGCGTTTGCAGCTGAACTGGGCGAACTCCAGCGGCTGGCAGGAAAAGGTATTGTTCTGGAATGGGCGCCGAAAGGGATCATCAAATACATTCATCCTCTGCCGGGTAACGAGTCTGCAATCGGCCATAACCTGCTGACCGATCCCGGGCGAGCCGCCATGATCAGGAAGATCATAGAAACCGGCAAGCCGGAATGGACGGGGCCGATCCCGCTGGTGCAGGGCGGGTTCGGCATGCTGTATCAGACGCCGGTTTACCGGAATTCCGCTGCGAAAACCACCCGGAGTTTCGTGGGGGTGGCGCAAAGCCTGGTCAAGCTGCCTCTGGCCGTGGAGGCGTTCATTCAAAGTCAGGATCGCTATATGTACCGCGTCCGAATCGGCGTGGGGAAGGTGGAGCCGGTTCTTGTCCTGAACCAATGGCCCGCGGTGGCCGTGGAAGCGGATGACGACTTGATTGCAGGGCATGCCCGGCATACGCCGCACCACGATCAGGATCACCCACATTGGGGGATTCGGCCTACCTCGGAACATCCGTTGACCAGTCAAATAACCATTGAAGTCAGCGCCATGCCCCACCTGGATGCGAACGCGAGCAAGGTTCCTGCACGTCTGCAAATCATGTTGATCATCGCCTTCCTGCTGGGTTGGCTGGTACGGACCCTGACGCGGCAGCAGATGCGGGTAAGCGCTCTCGCTCAACATGAAAACGAGTTAAGTCAGATGAGAGAAATCCTCTCTCAGGACTTGACCGGAAAACTTCTGTTCGGGGTGGATGGACAGGTCATCTGGATGAATGAGGCTGCCAGCCCGACCTTGAATGCCCCCCCCGAGAAACTTGCCGGCTTTAACTGCTTTACCAATCCCGTATTTTGCGCACGTGGATGGGATGCACTGGCCCGCGCCACACTCGCAGACGGATATCCGCGAGGCTTCGAAAACAGGGAGGGGGGCGCGTTTGGCCAGAAGCTCGATGTCAAGGTCACCTTGTTTCGTGTGACGATAGGCGGTCAGCACCACCTGCTCTCGCAAGTGCTCGATCTCACGGAAATCCACGCTGCCCAGCAAGCTCTGGAGGACAGTGAAGAGCGTTTCCGCCATTTCATGGACAACAGTCCGACCATCGCTTGGCTGAAGGACGAGTCCGGACGCTACGTCTACTTCAACAAGACGTATGAGCGGCTTGTTGCAGGCGCAGATCGGGCGCTATGGCTGGGCAAAACGGATGCTGATCTGTTTCACGCCGAAGTCGCTGCAGAATTCCGAAATAACGACCTGGCGGTATTACAGTCGGGCCAGGCTGCCACTGTCGTAGAAAGCACGGTTGACCGAAATGGCGTGACGCGATTTTGGCTGAACAACACATTCTCCTTTGCCAACGACAAAGGGCAGCGTTTCATCGCTGGCATTGGCTTGGACATCACCGAACGCAAGCAACTGGAAGATGAGTTGAGTGACAGCTGGATGTTTGTGCAGAGGATTCTGGATTCCTTACCGAACCACATCGCCGTAATCGATGCGGATGGGACAATCATCGCGGTGAATGAAGCGTGGCGAAAATTTGCGCATGAAAATGGCAATGGCCAAGGCGAGATGATGCCTACGGGAACGGATGTGGGAGGTAATTACTTAACTGTCTGTAACGATTCGTCAGGTGAAGAACGAAGCACGGCACTACACGTAGCCGATGGTATTCGCAAGGTGCTTGACGGGAAATTGGCGTGCTTCAAATTGGAGTATCCCTGCGCATCGCCCGAGTGTGAGCGGTGGTACTCGCTGGACTTCGTTCCCATTGACGGGGAATCCAAGGGCGTAGCGATCCACACCGATATCACATTGCGCAAGCTGGCTGAGACGACGCTTAGGACACAGACCGCCAAACTCAACGCCATCCTTGAAAACTCCGCAGTAGGGATTGCCCTGGTCAGGGACCGAAAAATCGTCTGGGGAAATTTGAAACTGGCCACCTTGCTCAAGTTGTCGGCTGAGGCCCTGCCGGGATACTCGTTGTCCCAATGTTATGCCACACCTGAAGACTACGACCGTTTCGGACGGGAATGCTATCCCGTCCTGGCTAGCGGCACGCCGTACATCGTGGAGATGCCAATTATGGCTGCCGACGAAACGATTTTCTGGGCCCGTATTTCGGGCCAGGCGATCAATCCGGATGCGCCCCTCGATGCCAGCATTTGGGTGGTTGAGGACATTAGCGAACGTAAGCAGATGGAGCAGAGGTCCAGGCAAATGTTGGACATCTTTGAAGCGTCGCCTGACTTCGTGGGCATTGCCAGTACCGATGGCAAGGCGGTCTACTTGAATCCGGCCGGGCGTGCACTGATCGGTATGTCCAAGGAAGCGGACATTACATCAATGGATATCAGTGGTAAACGTTCACATCCCCCTCCGTTTTTTTACGCTGCTGCCGGGATAGCGGGAAGCGGGGGAAGTTCCAGGCCCTTGCGAGCCGCCCGGATGACAGTGCCGAGATAGCGCCATGAGGAGGCGCCGCGAAGACGGCAAGTTTCGATGACGCTGGCGAGGAGAGCGAAAGCACGCGTACCCGCTTCGGAGCGCGTGCCGTGGCTGATGTGGCGGGCAATGACCCAGTGGCGCAGGGCCTGTTCGGCGGCGTTGTTGGAGAGCGGCAAATGCGGCTCGCCGAGCGGACGCATGATCACCTCCCAGTCGTAGAGGAATTCACGCGCGACGCTGCGCAGCGCCGGGTGGGCATCACTCCAGTGAGCGGTGCACAGGCTCTTCAGCCGATCGACATGGGTCGCGTAGAGGAAGGGTAGCCCTTCCGGCGGAAGATCGATCCGCGCCGCGTAGATGGCATCCTTCAGCGTGTGCATGAGGCCTTCCATCTCCTGCCCGACGCCAGATACCCGGCCATCGCTGGATTCGGCCAGGCCCCGCAGCTTCCGTATCAGATGCGGCCAGCAGCGCAGGCGATTCAGCCAGGCCCGGTAGACACGGTAACCATCGCTGATCAGGATGCCGTAATAGCCATCCTGCAGGACATTCTCCAGCATTTCCGCGTGCCGCGGGCCAATCACGAAGAGGACCGTCCAGGGGGTTACCAAGGCCCACAGCCAGAGCAGCAGGCGGTTCTCCGGCCAGGAGGTCTCATCCACATTCAGTTGCGGTTCCTGCAGGAGGTCGGCCACCAGCACGTCCTCCAGCGGAAAACTGGCGCGCCCGGCTTCCCGGAGGGTCTCGTCGATCACGCCGACACTGAGCAGCAGGCCAAACATTTCCATCAGCGCCTCCCGAATCCGCGGCCGGGACAGACGCAGGCGCAGCGCAAGGAACACGATGAGTCCGGCCAACTGCGGACCAACCAGGCGCCATTCGCCCAACTCAACCTGCTCCCACTCATGCTCTCCTGCGGACCGCCAGGGCTGCGCACGGCTGACATGGTCGCAGTGGTCGCAGTTCGTTTCGAGCAGATAGTGGCGGATGATAAGGAACATCAGCCCAATCTGGCCCTCGACCGGTGGTGCAATGTCGATCTCGTCCCAGGCGGTGTAACGCTTCGAAGGAGCGTCCGCTGAAAGCGCCTGCGCACAAGCGGTACAGTTCTCAGGGCGGTGATCGCAGGTGCCAGTGACCGCGAGCTTTTGCGTCCGGCCGTAGCCCGGGCTGCCGGGCTGCTTGCCCGCTTTCTTGCGGGAAGCTTTCGCCGCTGTCGAAGGCTTCACGGCGGCTTTGGCCGTGTCTTCCTCGACCTCGGTGACTTCTGTCTCGGTCTCGCCGGGCAAAGTCTCGATGACCGGAACAGTGCTCTCCTCAGGGCCTTCGGGTTTCGCCCAGGGCGCCTGACTGGTCGGCGGACGCGAGCTGTTCTCCGGGTTCCGGTGCAGCCGATCCTGCAACTCCTTGACGTCGTGCAGCAGACGCTTCGACACTTCCAGCAATAGCTCCGCCGGCAGCCTTTTCAGCCAGTCGTCGTCCATCTGGAGAAGGTCGTGCTTACGCAGGTACATCGGGGCGGGTCGTCGTTGGGTACCGACATCATGACATAGAAATTTTCGCTGCGGCGTAAATTTCAGGAAAATTAACGTTCACTGAGCAGGGGGGTGAACGTTTACTATCAGTGAGTTTTTTCCGGACTGGGCTAATAAGCTGAACCAGGAGGAAATCATTCCGTATATCTTCAGCCATGGGCAATGGCATGGAAATTTGGCCTTGCGCCACCGTGACGGCCATGAGATCCCGGTGTCCCACATCGGTACGCTGCATCGAGGGCTGGATGGCCAGTCGTCGTTCCTCTCGGCCATCATGCGCGATAGCCGGCCCGAGATGGAAAGACAGCGGGTGCTCCTGGTTGCCAAGGAGAATGCCGAGGCCGCCAGTCAGGCCAAGAGTGATTTCCTCTCCAACATGAGCCACGAAATTCGTACGCCGCTGAACGGCGTTCTGGGCTTGCTGCAATTGCTGGAGGGCACGGCACTCGACCCGCGTCAGGCCGATTATGTCCATCGGGCCTATCGCACCTCGCGAATCCTGCTGAACATCATCAACGATATCCTCGATATTTCGCGCATCGAAGCGGGGCGCATCGACATCCTGCCCCAGCCGTTCTCGTTGCGGGAAGCGGTGGAGTCAGTGGTGGACACGCTTAGGGACGTCGCGGCCCGTAAGCAATTGACCCTGGCCACCCAATTCGATAGCTCCTGTCCCACTTGGTTTGAAGGAGATGTCCTGAGGATCCAGCAGGTACTGATGAATCTCGGATCCAACGCCATCAAGTTTACGGAGCAGGGCCGTGTCGATTTTCGTATTTCTTGCACATTCCAGTCAGCGCAGAGCGTTGTCGTCCGCTTCGAAGTCCAAGATACCGGCATCGGCATCTCTCATTCGCAGTGCGAACGGATCTTCGAACGTTTCATCCAAGCCGAAAGCGGCAATTCACGGCGATTTAGCGGCACGGGCCTGGGGCTGGCAATCGCGAAGGGACTGGTCGATGCCATGGGCGGGACGATCGGTGTCAATTCCAGTCCCGGGCATGGCAGTTGTTTCTGGTTTGTCCTGATGTTACCCGTGGTGGATGCCTCTGCCTCTGCCTCTGCCTCTGCCTCTGCCCAAAACCTCGCTGGTTTGCGCATTCTGGTTGTCGAGGATCAGGAACTGAATCAAATTGTCTTGATGAATATGTTGGAGAAATTAGGTGCCCATGCCGTATTGGCCAAAGACGGCAGCGAGGCTATCGCGCAGGTACTGGCGAGCAATGGTAGTGCAATTGTCAGTCGGGAACCAACCGATGAGTTGCCATTCGATGTGGTGCTGATGGATATACAGATGCCAGTCCTGGACGGCATTTCAGCCACAAAGATATTGCGCGAAGTGCACCGAATAGCTGACCTGCCCATCATTGCGATTACCGCTGGCGTGGAATCAAAGGACCGCGAGAAATGTCTTGCATCGGGGATGAACGACTTCCTCGCCAAACCAGTCGAGATCGCGAACTTGCGGCGAATAATTCAGCGTCACTGCAAGTGCAATGAACCAGCGGCACATCCTGCACGCCTAGCCCAAGTTGTCGCAGCTTTGGAGAGTCCGCCCGGATTTGCCTTGGCCGAGGCCATTGATCACCTCGGCGGAGATCTGACTATCTTCATCCGCTTGTTAAAGCGGTTTCTGGAATCGTTGGACGTCACACAAAAGGTATTACGTGACGTCCTGCAAGACAGTTCACACGAAGCCACTCAACAGGCCATGAGGCAGCTGCACGCGTTGCGAAGCAGTGCACTGACCTTGGGCGCAATTGAGTTGGCCGATATCACTCGAGAGATCGAGTCGTCGCTTGCTGAAGGAAAGCCTGTCGATCGAATCAGCATTCTGGCCACCCTGACGAGCACCTTGAATCTTGCCCGCAAGGTCTTTTTGGAATGTATCGATCGTTATCAACAGCCTGATCAATCTCGAAACAAGGGAGTCGACTCATGAATAACAGCGTATGGATTGTCGATGATGACGAACTGGCTGCCGCAGTTCCGCGCATCGCGCTGGACGGTCAATTTACGGTAAGCGTAATTCCTTCAGGTGTGGAAGCATTGTCGCGGCTGGAATCCTTCACGCCGGATGTGATTCTGCTTGATATCCGCATGCCGGACTTAGATGGGTATGACACCTGTCGCGCATTGCGTGCCAAGCTGCCCACCGGTGAGCAGCCTGCCGTGATATTTCTCTCATCGCTCGATTCTCTGGAGGATCGGCTACGGGCGTATGAAGCGGGAGGTGATGACTTTCTGATCAAGCCCGTGGCGCCAGAGGAGGTGGTTCAGAAAGTTCGCACGGTGCTTGGATTGATTGGAGAACGCAAACGGATGAGGGCGGAACATGAATCCGTCCAGAAGGTGGCCATGAGTTTCCTGGCCAATCTCGGTGAGGCCGGTATGGCACTCAACTATCTGCGCAATGCGCCGAGTTGCATGAATACGCCATCGCTGGCCCAGATGACGCTTTCCACAGTGTCAGAGTACGGCCTCGAAGCAGCGCTGCAATGCCGGATGCCGTGGGGCAATGAGACATTCAACGCTCAAGGCCCGGCTTCGCCGCTGGAGGAGTCGGTGTTCGCCAAAACGATCAATTTGGATCGCATTTTCCAGTTCAGCTCGCGAATGGTCGTGAACTACCCCCATGCCTCGCTGTTGGTCAAGAACCTCCCTGTCGATGACGAGGAACGCAGTGGCCGTCTGCGCCATTATCTGGCGATAGTCGCCGAGGGCTGCGAGAACAACTTGTGCGCCTTGATCAGCAAGAGCGAAGTCGGGCGTCGCAACCAGCAACTCGCAGCAACTGCGGTGGCGATAGAAACAGCGATCGATACGCTGCGTACCCAGTATCGAAACCAGCAGGTAGAAATGCGGGTGATTCTGCATCAATTGAGCGAGCAACTCGCCAAGCAGATACTGCATTTCGGTCTATCCGATGGCCAGGAAGCGCAATTGAATGCGCAGTTGGACAGTGGATTTGAAAGGGCACTCGACCTGTTTCAGCAAGGCCTGGAGTTCGACACGCAGCTCGGTTCTTTACTTGCCGGTATTCGGGCATCAGGAAGGGCGAGTATGTGATCTAAGGCGTGAGTGGTTGGATCCGGCGCTACCAAGCAGGTGCCGTTTGTCTGGCAGGTTACGTACGCATTGCCGACCGACAAATATTACCTAGCCAAAGTCTGCATTGGCCGAGGAGCTGCCGAATTCTGTTCGGTACAGCAAGCCGCACAGGGCATGGGAGAGTCAGTCAAGCGTCGAGATTCAACGCCGGCAAGATATCGCTGAACCCATACCTTTACGCACAACTCATTTCAATGCTCAACCGCCCGAAACACATATAGAGCCAAACAAATTAACCGACTGAAAGAAAAGAAAAAGCCGACCAAAATCCGGGTCGGCTGAATCTTTACTCTGTATGAGTTCGGGTTAGAACGGGATGTCGTCATCCATGTCTTCAAAACTCGGCGTCTTCTTGGCTGGTGCCTGACGTCCTGAACCGGCAGCTGAAGCCGACGGCATGCTGCCCCCGTACTCACCTTCGCTTGCGGACGGCGAGCCCATGCCTTCGCGGCTGCCAAGCATTTTCATTTCGTTACCAATGATTTCGGTCGTATAGCGTTCGTTACCGTCCTTATCCTGCCACTTGTTGGTCCGGATACGCCCCTCCACATATACCTGCCGGCCTTTTTTCAGGTATTGGCCGGCAGTTTCGGCAAGCTTGCCGAAAAAAACGATGCGGTGCCACTCGGTGCTCTCCTTGTACTCGCCCGAGGTCTTGTCGCGGATACGATCGGTGGTTGCGATCCGGATGTTGCAGACGGCGTCGCCGCTGGGCAGATAGCGGGTTTCCGGATCGGCACCCAGATTGCCAACGAGAATCACTTTATTGACCGAAGCCATGTTGCCTCCCAGAATGTGGTGTACGGTGGACGAGAAAAGATGAGCGGATCAGCGCGATTATAGGGGCTTATGCTGGCACCGGTGCCGGCCGGGTGCGCGGCGGTGGCATCGACATGGTCAGCCCGAGCAGAAGCCAGACGAAGGACAGCACGGCTCCGGCCCCCCAGACGGCACCGGCGCCGGCATACTTGGCCAGGATGCCGCCGATGAGGCCACCCAGAAACAACCCGACGGACTGCGTGGTATTGTACACACCGAGTGCCGCGCCCTTGGCATGCGGCGGGGCAATCCGCGAAATCAGCGACGGCTGCGTGGCTTCGAGGATATTGAAAGCGACAAAGAACAGCATCAGCCAGAAGGCCAGACCGTAGAGTCCGCCGGCAAGCAGGCCGAAACCCATCTGCACCGCCAGCAGCAGTACGATTGCAGCATTGAAGATCAGCTTCATGCGGGCGAATCGCTCAGCCAGAATGATTGCCGGAACCATGATGATGAAGGAAACCAGCAGCGCTGGCAGATACACCTTCCAGTGTTCGGCGACCGGCAGGCCCCCCGTGCTGATCAGTTTGACCGGCAGCAACACCCACATCGCTGTGAGCATCATGTGCAGCGCGAAGACGCCGAAGTTCAGGCGCAGCAACTGGCGATTCGTCAGGACTTCGACAAAGCTCTGCCACACTGGTTGCCGTGGCACCTTCGGTGCAGTGGGCACCACTCTGAGCACGACGACCACCGCCAGCAGTGCCAGAATCCCGGTCAGCACGAAGATCCCGGGCATGCCAACCAATACGTACAGCAGTGGTGCTCCGACCATCGAGATGGCGAACACCAGACCAATCGACGAGCCGATCATCGCCATGACCTTGGTGAGATGCTGCTCGCGGGTGAGGTCGGCGGCGAGTGCCGTGACCGCAGCCGAAATCGCGCCGGCGCCCTGCAGCACGCGCCCGGCGATGATCCCATAGATATCGTTGGCAGCCGCGGCAACGAAACTGCCGGCGACAAAAAGCAGTAGCCCGAAGACGATCACCGGTTTGCGTCCGAACCGATCGGAGGCGGCCCCGAAGGCGATTTGCAGACAGGCCTGGGTCAGCCCATAGGCGCCGAGCGCGATGCCGACCAGCGCCATGTCATTCCCCGAAGGCAATTCCTTGGCGTAGATCGAGAACACCGGCAGGATCAGGAACAGGCCGAGCATGCGCAGGGCGAAAACTGCCGCCAGGCTGATGCCGGTATGTTTTTCCTGGCTGCTCATGCGGTCGGTATGGGAGGTGGACATGGAATTTGCTGCCGGACTTCAGAATTGCGTATATTAACAGGTTTGCCCAAGCCCCTCAGGTCAGCACCCATGGACGAGATGCGAGAGATAAGGATCCGCGGCGCGCGCACCCATAACCTGAAGAACATCAACCTCGACCTGCCTCGCAACCGACTGATCGTGATTACCGGTCTTTCAGGCTCCGGCAAGTCTTCGCTGGCTTTCGATACCCTCTATGCCGAGGGACAGCGCCGCTATGTCGAGTCATTGTCGGCCTATGCACGGCAGTTTCTGCAGCGTATGGAGAAACCCGAGGTCGATCTGATCGAGGGACTCTCGCCGGCGATCTCGATCGAGCAGAAAGCGACTAGTCACAACCCGCGCTCGACGGTCGGGACGGTCACCGAAATCCACGACTACCTGCGTTTGCTCTTTGCCCGCGCCGGCACGCCGTACTGTGCCGAACACCAGCGGCCGCTCGAAGCGCAGACAGTATCGCAGATGGTCGATCATGTTCTGGCGCTGCCAGAGGGGAGCCGGCTGATGATTCTCGCGCCGGTGGTCGCCAACCGCAAGGGCGAGCAACTAGAGCTGATTGCCGAGTTGCAGGCACAAGGTTTTTCCCGCCTGCGGATCGATGGCCAGATTTACGAGATCGATGCCGTTCCCAAACTCGCCAAGACACACAAACACAGCGTCGACGTGGTCGTTGACCGGCTCAAGATTCGTGAAGACATCCGCCAGCGCCTTGCCGAATCTTTTGAAACCGCGCTGCGCCACGCCGATGGCCGCGCCATTGCCTACGAGATGGACAGCCAACGCGAGCATTTCTTTTCTGCCCGGTTTGCCTGTCCGGTCTGTTCGTATTCGCTATCCGAACTCGAACCCCGGATTTTCTCATTCAACAGCCCACTGGGTGCCTGCCCGAAGTGCGACGGTCTTGGCGTCATCCAGTTCTTCGATCCGAAACGCATTGTGGCTCACCCGGAACGGTCTCTGGCTGCCGGCGCCATTCGCGGCTGGGACCGGCGCAATCCCTTTTACTTTCAGATGCTCTGCTCGCTCGCCGCACACTATGCCTTCGCGATCGATACACCGTTCAACGAACTGCCCGAGAACGTCCGGCAGATTCTGCTCTATGGTTCGGGACGCGCGCAAGTGCCATTCAACTATGTCAACGAGCGTGGTCAGATGACCCTACGCGAGCATGCTTTTGAAGGCATCGTGGTCAACCTCGAACGTCGTTACAAGGAAACCGACTCGCTTGCCGTTCGTGAGGATCTGGCGCGCTTGATCAGCAACCAGACCTGCCCGACCTGCCAGGGCAGCCGTTTACGCGAGGAAGCACGTAACGTACGGATCGGCAGCAAAGACAATGCACGCACCCTGCACGAAATCAGTCGTCAGCCATTGCAGGACGCACGCGACTATTTCCTGGCGCTCAAACTCCCCGGCAACAAGGCGCAGGTTGCCGAGAAGGTGCTCAAGGAGATTGGCAATCGCTTGCAATTCCTGATCAACGTCGGCCTCGACTACCTGTCGCTCGACCGCTCGGCAGAAACGCTCTCGGGCGGTGAGGCGCAGCGCATCCGCCTGGCTTCGCAAATCGGTTCCGGGCTGACCGGCGTGATGTACGTGCTTGACGAACCTTCGATCGGCCTGCATCAGCGCGACAACGAGCGACTGTTGAAGACCCTCAAACAGCTCAGAGACATCGGCAATACGGTGATCGTCGTCGAACACGACGAGGAAGCCATCCGCAGCGCCGATTACGTGGTCGACATCGGCCCTGGCGCCGGCGTACATGGCGGCCATGTCGTTGCCGAAGGGACACCAAAGGCAATCATCGACCATCCGGCCTCACTGACCGGCGACTATCTGGCCGGGCGACGACGCATCGGCATGCACGGCGAGCGACGCCAGCCGGATGCCGCACGCTTGCTACAGATCGTTGGTGCACGTGGCAACAACCTCGCAAACGTCAGCGTGGGCATCCCGGTCGGCCTGTTCACCTGCATCACCGGTGTCTCCGGCTCAGGCAAATCGACGCTGATCAACGACACTCTGTACGCGGCGGCGGCCAGGCATCTTTACGGATCGTCGGCCGAGCCTGCCGAGCACGACCGGATCGTCGGCCTCGATCATTTCGACAAGGTGATCAACGTCGATCAGAGTCCGATCGGGCGAACGCCGCGCTCCAATCCGGCGACCTACACTGGCTTGCTGACACCGATCCGCGAATTGTTCGCGGGTGTTCCGGAAGCCCGTTCGCGTGGCTACGGTCCTGGCCGTTTCTCGTTCAACGTCAAGGGTGGCCGCTGCGAGGCCTGCCAGGGCGATGGCATGATCAAGGTCGAGATGCACTTTCTGCCCGATATTTACGTCGCCTGCGACGTTTGTCACGGCAAGCGTTACAACCGCGAGACGCTGGAAGTCCAGTACAAGAGCAGAAACATTCACGAAATCCTGCAGATGACAGTCGAGGCCGCGCGCGAATTCTTTGACGCCGTCCCGGTGGTGGCCCGCAAGCTGCAGACATTGGTCGATGTCGGTCTCAGCTATATCACCCTGGGTCAGGCGGCCACCACGTTGTCGGGCGGTGAGGCACAACGCGTCAAGCTGGCGCTCGAGTTGTCGAAACGCGACACCGGCAGAACCCTGTACATTCTCGACGAACCGACTACCGGGCTGCATTTCCAGGACATCGAGATGCTGCTGACAGTGCTGCACCGCCTGGTTGACCACGGCAATACCGTGGTGGTCATCGAACATAATCTTGATGTCATCAAGACTGCTGACTGGGTGGTGGACCTTGGCCCCGAAGGTGGCGCCGGCGGTGGCCGCATCCTTGCAGTCGGAACTCCGGAGCAGCTTGCTGTGGCTCCGGTCAGCCATAGTGGCCGCTTCCTGAATCTGCTGCTCGCGCGTTACAACCAGGCCGGCACCATTGCAACAGCTTCGAGCTCGGGTGGAACCGACCGTTGAACAGATAGCCACTACTACTATTTGCTGAGACCAGACGAAAGTGGTTCCGCCAGGTCCTTTCACCGTTGTGATGCGCCGCCTGCCGCTGGCAAGCACAGAAACTTGTTTGCAGTAATGGAATCCATGCCAGAATTACAGCCTTCTATTCTTGATCGCCACCCTTCCCTAGAGTGCCATCAAATGCCAGAATCCGGCCAGGGAAATGCCCTTAGTTAATCACCATTAATCACAAGAGGAGATACCATGAACAAGTCCGAAATGATCGATGCCATCGCCGCGCGTACCGACCTGTCGAAGGTCGCGTCCGCGAAAGCACTGGATGCTGTAATCGAGACTATCGTTGAATCGGTTGCCCAAGGGGAGGCGGTAACCCTGGTCGGTTTCGGCTCCTTCAAGGCAAGTGAGCGCGCTGCCCGGGAAGGCAAGAATCCGAAGACTGGTGCAAAAATCCTGATCCCGCAAACCATCGTTCCGAAGTTTGCCGCTGGCGCAACTTTCAAGGCCAGGGTTGCAGGCAAGGATGAGTAACTTTTTAACTTTGTTCAGGGCTCGGTGAAGTCGGCGGGCCTCTAGCAGTAGATCACCCATCTTTTCAACATTCCCCACTATCGGAGTCCTCAATGCGTATTTCTTCCGCACTGGCTGCAGTCGCCCTGATCCTTTTGCCGCTTGCCGTATCCGCGCAGCAACCTGCCGTCGCCGAAGCCGTGGCCGCCGTCGGTCCTGGCAAGTTCGCCGGTCTGCTTGAAGCCAGAGCAACCCTACTCGTGGAGTCAATCGACAAGGCATCGCGCAGCATTGTGCTCAAGAACGCCAGAGGTGAACAAATGAAGGTCATTGCCGGCGACGAAATCAAGAATTTCGACCAGATCAAGGCTGGTGACCAAGTCGTTACGACCTACACCCAGGAACTGATGATGACACTCAAGAAGGGCGGCGGCGCGCTTCGCGAGCGTATCGACAGTTCGCAGCAGGGCTCGGCGTCTGCCGGCCAGAAACCGGCGGCCTACGAGGCGAAAGAGGTTGCCTTCATTGCCGATGTGCAACAGGTTGACCTCAAGAAACAGACCGTGACGCTACGTGGCGCGAAGAAGACAGTTACACTGAAGATCAGGGATCCGGAACAACTCAAACTGATCAGCAAGGGTGATCAGGTGGAGGGCATCTTCTCTGAAGCGGTTGCCATCGCGGTCGTCCCTGCACCTGCCAAGGCAAAGAAATAAACCCTTCTTACATTTCCACGATCGAAGGCCTGGCAATCCCTGGCGACCATGGGATTGACGCAGTCAATCGTGCAGAATAGAATGCAAGCGTATTCGGGGGCATAGCTCAGCTGGGAGAGCGTCTGGTTCGCAATCAGAAGGTCGGCGGTTCGATCCCGCCTGTCTCCACAATTAAATCAAAAAGTTAGCCAGACTCGCAAGGTCTGGCTTTTGTTTTCTGGCTGATCCGACCGATAGGCAACTGGAGCTGGCCTATTGCAGTTCGGCGAAGACCCGCGACTTCATCGCGGACGCCCTCAACCCTCCCAGGCAGCCATCAATCGCCGGTTCAGGCGGCCATTCCTTTATAATGCGCAGCTTAGGATCTTCCGAAACAACTGCAATTCCAGCCAACCTTAGCCATGGAGAACTCATGGGATTCCTCGCAGACAAGCGTATCCTGATCACTGGCGTGCTGTCGAAACACTCGATCGCCTACGGCATTGCCAGGGCCTGTCATCGCGAAGGCGCGCAACTGGCGCTCACCTATCAGAACGATCGGTTCAGGGATCGCGTTGCCAAATTCGCCAAAGAATTCGACAGCACTCTCGTCTTCCCTTGTGATGTCTCCGATGACATCGCGATCGAACAGCTTTTCGCCGGCCTTGCCGAAGCCTGGGATGGCCTCGACGGTCTCCTGCATTCGATAGCCTATGCTCCCAGTGAAGCCATCGAAGGTGATTTTCTGGAGGGCATCACACGAGACGCCTTTCGTATCGCGCATGACGTGTCGTCGTACAGCTACCCGGCACTTGCCAAGGCGGCCCGGCCAATGCTCCTGAAAGGCCGTAAGCCAGCTTTGCTCGCGCTCTCCTACCTTGGCGCCGAGCGCACCATGCCCAACTACAATACCATGGGTCTCGCCAAAGCCAGCCTCGAAGCCGCCACCCGTTACCTCGCCTTTTGCCTCGGTCCGCAAGGAATTCGCGCCAACGCCATCTCGGCCGGCCCGATCAAGACGCTGGCCGCTTCAGGCATCGGCAACTTCTCGCGCCTGCTTGCCTACAACGCGCACAACGCACCGCTGCGCCGCAACATCACCATTGATGAAGTCGGTAACGCCGCCGCCTTCATGCTCTCCGACCTTGCCAGTGGCATCACCGGCGAGATCATGTATGTCGATGGCGGGCTGAACACCACCGCACTCGGCAATCCGGAGCCGCTGCCGGGGTGAATGACCGACACCCGCGTCGGTTCGGGAGGGCTGGCATTCGCCTGCCCGGCGGGTAAGCACGCTTTGGTTTTGGGAGTATGGCTTGCGTAGACCGCAATTCGGGGAGAAAGGCCGGCACGGATGCCGTCACGGCCCGTGATCGTGACGGCGTGCCTATCTGATCCCTACCGTGGTCTTCGATAAATGGTAGGTTTCAGGGCCTGCAGCCGGTTGCTGATGCCGTGCAGCGATTCGGAATGGCCGACGATGAAATAGCCATTCGGTTTCAGGTGTGGCAGCATGTTCTCGATGACCTTGCGCTTCGTTTCGGCATCGAAATAGATCATCACGTTACGCAGGAATATCACGTCGAAGTCGCCGACGCCGGTGATCGGCTGCGTCAGGTTTACCTGCGCAAAGCGGACACGCTGCTTGAGCTGGTTCTCGATCAGCAACTTGCCTTCCTGTGAGCGTACGCCCTTCAAGCAATACTTGCGCAAGTAGCCTGGCGGAATGCCGGAGATCCGTTCCTGCGCATATACCCCGGCCTGTGCTCGCGCCAGGACGGTCAGGCTGATGTCCGACCCGAAAACTTCCCAGGGGCTGTCGTTGCAATGCTCGGCGAGTACCATCGCCATCGAGTAAGCCTCTTCGCCGCTCGAACTGGCACCGCTCCAGATGCGGAAAGTGCCTGCCCCGCGCCGCTCCTTGAGAATCACGTCGCGCAGGAAGTCGAAGTGCTGTGGTTCACGGAAGAAATAGGTCTCGTTGGTGGTCAGCAGATCGATCATCTGCTGCAGTTCTTGAGGATGCTGACCGGAGGACACCAGCTGATAATACTGGGAGTAAGTGTCAAATTTGTAATGCGCCAGACGCCGGCCGAGACGGCCCACCAGCAGAACGCGCTTGGCATCGGAGAGGCTGATGCCGGCCAGTTTGTAGATCAGCCGCTGGAAAAGCGCGAACTCCTGGTCGGTGATCGGGGATTCGGAATGGTTCATAAGTCCTCAGAATAGCTCGATGTCGGTCTTCTTCGGTGCGACGAAGAGTGTGCTGGCGTAACGGCTTTCCGCCTCGGCAATGCTCTGGTTGGTCTGCCCGCGCTTGCAGAAGGCTTCGCCGGTCTGCGGGTCGAGGATCACCTTGCGCGACCACGGCCCCATCAGGTCCGAGGCGACCAGCTGGATGCCCTCGCGCCCCAGCCACTCGCGGGCGAACTCGGCGTTGCGCTCGCCGATGCTGACGCCGGTCAGCGATGAAATGACATTGCCGCCACCGAAGGCCTTGCTCTGCAGGCGCTTTTTCTGGGCGCCACGGGCGAGCATGCCGTTCATCAGTGCTTCCATGCAGAAATTGCCGCAAAGCAGGACGTCGAGGTCCTTGTTGGCCGATTTCTCGAATTTCGGCAACATGAAGTGATTCAGGCCGCCGACCCGGAGCTGCGGGTCCCACAGGCAGACGGCGACACACGAGCCGAGGAGGGTGGCGATCGGTCGTTCGTTTTCAATCGCCCAGCCGCCGGGATTGACGTGGCGCGCCAAGCGCTCGAGGTCGCGCGGGTTGCTCATCTGGACACGCCGCTCATCGCCGCACTGCGGTGGCCGCTGTTGGCCAAGCGGAAGAAGGTCATCAGCTCCTGTAGTTGAGCGGCCTGGCTGCTGAGTTCCTCGGCGGTGGCGGCGAGTTCTTCCGAGGCCGAGGCGTTCTGCTGCGTCGCCTGCTTGAGCTGCCCCATCGCGCCGTTGATCTGGCCGACGCCGGAACGCTGCTCCTGAGAGGCGGCGGCGATCTCCTGCACGAGGCCAGAGGTCTTCTGGATCGACGGCACCATCTCGCCGAGCAGCGACCCGGCCTGTTCGGCGAGTTTCACCGATTCCTTGGCGACGTGGCCGATTTCCTGCGCGGCCACCTGCGAGCGTTCGGCGAGTTTTCTCACATCGGCGGCGACGACGGCGAAACCCTTGCCGTGTTCGCCGGCGCGCGCCGCTTCGATGGCGGCGTTCAAGGCCAGCAGGTTGGTCTGGTAGGCGATGTCGTCGACGAGGCCGATCTTGTCGGTGATGGTCTGCATTGCTTCGACCGTGCGGGCGACGGCCTCGCCGCCTTCGAGGGCCTGTCGCGAAGCGGCCGAGGCCATGCCGTCGGTGACCTTGGCGTTCTCGGTGTTCTGGATGATCGACACACTCATCTGCTCGACGCTGGAGGTGGTCTGTTCGACCGAAGCGGCTTGTTCGTTGGATGATTGCGAGAGCGACTGGGCGGTGGCCGAGACCTGGCTCGAGGCATTGCCAAGGTTCTCGGCCGTGGTACGGACTTCGCCGATGATCTCGCCGAGCTTGCCGACCATGGCCTGCATTGCCAACATGAGCTGACCGACTTCATCCTTGCTGCGCGCCTGGATGCGCACGCCGAGATCACCGGCGGCAAGTGCGTTGGCAGCGTTCACGGCCTGTCCGAGCGGCCGTGTGATCGAGCGGATGATCCAGAACGACAGCATCCCTGCCACGAGCACGAGAGCGACGATGGCAACGACGAGGAGCTTGCGTGTGTTCGAGAAACGGCTTTCCTGCGCCTGCAGACGGTCGGTCGCCGCCTTGTCGAGAAACGCGCGCACCGTGGAACTGGCCTGGCTGGCCTCCTGGTAGAGCGGGTTGATCTTCTTGAGCAGGATGACCTGTCCATCGGCAAACTGACCGGCCAGGATCATCTCGCGTGCCGGTATCAGCGCTTCCTGAACGTAACGCTGGCGAATTTCGGTGAAGCGGTCGGCCAGTTTCTGCTCTTCCGGGTCGGCAATCAGTTTGCTGTAGGATGCCGACAAGGCATTGATCTGATCGATGTTGCGGCCGATCGCGTCGGTGTGCATGGCGACCGGATGGTCGTGCAGATTCGCTAGTAGGTTCGCCGGGTCGTGTTGCAATGCCAGCATGAGCTGCGCGCGGTTTTCCGACATCAAGCGGGCCACCTCATCGACGGTCTGTATCGGTTTCATGCTCATATCATACATCTTGCGGCCGTCCTGGTGACTGTTCGCCGCGAGGTCGAGGCCCAGGAAGGCCATGACCACGATACTCGTGATCAGGATAACGACCAAGCCGATGATACGCGTCCTTACCGTCAGATGATTGAACACTTCTTAGACTCCGACGCTACCCGCATGATCGCCAGCGACCTGCGCCAGCATCGCGATCTCGTCGATCGAGAGCACCTTGACGATATTGAGGAGGATCACGAACTTTCCGGCAACCTTGCCCATGCCGTGGATGAAGTCGGCGCGGATGCGGGCGCCGAACGACGGTGGCGGTTCGATGTCGCTGGCCGGGATCTCGATCACTTCCGAGACCGCGTCGACCATGATCCCGATGTCGTGACGAAACTCGTTCTCGCTGACCTCGACGATGACGATGCAGGTGCGCTTTCCCGCCTGACTCTGGGCACCACCGAAGCGCGCCGCGAGGTCGATGACCGGGACGACGGCGCCGCGCAGGTTGATGACGCCGCGGATGAAGGCCGGCATCATCGGGATTTCAGTGAGATGGCCGTACTCGATGATTTCCTTGACGTTGAGGATGCCGACGGCGAACATCTCGCCGCCGAGAACGAAGGTAAGGTATTGCTGCGGGCTTTCGGCTGCAGTCTGCTGTGCCTGCAGGGCGGTGGAGGCGCGCCGGGCGACGGCATTGGCGGCGGGACGGGCGGGGGTGATCTGGGTCATGGGCGGTTTTCTCCTCAAAAACGTTCGAAGCCGTAGTCAGGCGAGGCCGTGCTGGCGACGCGGCCTGGTTGCCTGGTGTGTGGCAGTGCGGCCGCAACCTGAGCAGCCAGTCGCGCCGTCGCCTCGTCGCGGCCTTCCTCAGCCAACTGGAAAAAGGTCATCAGTTCCTGCTGTTGCACAGCCTGGCTGCCGAGTTCCTCGGCGGTGGCGGCGAGTTCCTCGGATGCCGAAGCGTTCTGCTGCGTCGCCTGGTCGAGCTGCCCCATCACGCCGTTGATCTGGCCGACGTCGGAACGCTGCTCCCGCGAGGCGGCGGCAATTTCCTCCTGGACGAGGTCGGAGGTTTTCCGGATCGATGGCAGCATATCGCCGAGCAGCGAACCAGCGCGTTCGGCAAGTTTCACCAACTCCCTGGCGATGTGGCAGATTTCCTGCACGGCGACCGGCGAGCGTTCCGCCAACTTGTGCACTTCTGCGGCGACGACGGTGAAACCCTTGCCGTATTCGCCGGCACGTGCCGCCTCGATGGCCGCGTTCAAGGCCAGCAGGTTGGCCGAGGCCTTGCCCGAGGCATTGGACAGCGCGTTGGTGGCACCCCTGACCTCGCCGATGAGTGCGTTGAGTTTGCCGATCAGACCCTGCCGGGCTGACAGCATCTGGCCGATTTCGTCCTTGCCGGAATGCCTGATGCGCACCGTCAGGTCGCCGTCACCGAGGCGCTGGGGTACGTCGAGCAGTTCATTGACCGGTCTTTTGAGGTTACGCGTGATCAGGAGGCTGATGCCGATCGCCAGAACAAGTGCCGCGAGCAGCGCAGCAACGGTCACCGTGATCGCACGGCGATAAATGCTGTGCGACAGTTCGAACGCCTCCTGGCTCAGCTTTTCCTCGACCTTGACGAGTTCATCGCTCAGCGCTGCGAGCATCCTGAAACTTTCGTCGGTGGCTTTCATTGCGGTGGGTCCGAGGGTCATGTCGTCGGTCAGGGCAAAGTCCAGTCCGTTGGCTGCAGGGGTCTTGTACTTGATCAGCATCACCGCAATGTCCTCGGCCAGATTTGCTTCGCTGTCGGCCAGGCCGGGGTCGGCCGCCCATTTACCGAAGCTGGCGATGACCTGGTCGACGTCGGCATGCAGCACCTTGCTGTCGGCCGTGAGCGTCTTTTCATCGAGTGTCCCGGCCCAGGTCATGAGACGGTAGGTGCGAGAATGAACGTCCAGGACCCTCATGGACCGGGAGAGCAAGCTGCAGGTGCTTGTGACGCAGGGTATTGAACAACTCGTCGATCGCTTGCCGCTGTACATCGAGTGACTGGTAGCCGACAACGCTCAAGACTAGCATGAAGATCATGCAGACTGTAGGTGGAATCAGTATTTTCTGGAAAAGATTGATGGCTGTGATCTCCTGAGTACGAACTTTGTCATTCACGCCCGACTGGCGCGGCACTGCGGCCTTCTTCGGCCAGGCGGAAGATGGATCGGGCGGGTAATCGAGTGGGTGACCCAGGTAGCGAACAGCGAAGCCAGGACCAGCGCGGCGGCGGATAGCACCAGGATCAACCATTCTGTTTGTTCCGCGCGCCTATCGGCTTCCTTGCCATGAGCGGTCATCAGCTCGGTCTGGAAGTCTCCCACCTTTTCGCAGGCATCGATGTACGCAGCTTGCTTTCCTCGGGACGCGGATCGATCAGCAGGTTGCGCTGCGCACGGGCAATCAGGTTGATGGCCTCAATGATATGGTTGGCCCAGACCGTTTTCGGGAAGAAGTGGTTGACCAGCTTGTCGATGTCGGCGTTGAGCCCGCTGACGCGCAGATAGGAGAGGACCGAGATGCCGAGCAGCAGAATGACGATGAAACCGAAGCCGAAGCCCAGACGGGCGCCGATTTTGAGATTCTTGAACACGATGACTGACCTCCGGGGAAGGGGGATGGGGTCCTGCTTGAAATCAGTACGCGGCCAGTCGCTCCGCTGCTGGGGGCGCGGTCAGACGCTGGTCTTCGAGCCGGGTCACCAGGCCGACCAGCGCCGGCACGTCGAGGATCAGCGCCACCTCGCCGGTGCCGAGGATGGTCGATCCACCGATGCCGCGCAGGTGCTTGAAGAGCACGCCGAGCGGTTTGATCACCGTCTGGAATTCGCCGAGCAGGGTATCGACGACGAGACCCGCTTTCTCGCCGGCGTACTGGACGATGACCACGTTCTGGCGGTCGGGGATCTCGCCGCCGATGCCGAACAGCTCGCGCAGGCGGACGAAGGGCAGCACCTCGCCGCGCAGGTTGAGATAGTTGCGGCTAGCCGAGACCTCGCCGAGTTCGATGCATTCGACGACCGAGTCGAGCGGCACGACGTAGGAGGCCGGGCCGACGCCGGTCAGAAAGCCGTCGATGATCGCCAGGTCGATGGTCTTGCCGAGTTCGCGTGCGTTGTCGCGCACGACGCGCTGGAAGCGGTTGAAAGTCTCGCCGATCGGCACCATGCGCAGTTGCAGTGCCGAGTCGCGGATGTTCTCGACGAGGCGGCGCAGCACCGCGGTCGATTCGATCAGTTCGGACCGGCCGCTGCGCTGCGCGAGCAGGTAGGTGCTGGCGCCGGCGATGACCATCTCGCCGACGAGATCGATCAACTGGTCGAGCTTGTCGGCATGCACGCGGATCATGCGGGCTTCGCGCGTTTTCTTCTCGCTGATCACCGTCTGCCGGCTGGCGGCGGCTTCGACGAGTTCGGAGTGCACCACCTTCTGCTCGACGAGGATGGCGCCGATCGGTCTGGGTGGCAAGGTGTCGCTCTCCACCGCTGCGCGGGACTGGGCGGCGAGACCGGTATCGAGTTCGGCCTGCGTCAGGGCGCCGGAATAGACAAGGATCTCGCCCAGGCGCATCGGGTCTTCGGGAGATTCCTTGATCAACTGCATGTATTCGTCGATTTTCGAGTGCGGCGGCAGGATGTGGAGCGTACACTCGTCGCGGACGAAGTCGAAGACCTGTTCGATCTGGGCTTTGCTGGCACGCGTCTGGAAGCCGATCTCGAAACCGAGGTAGCAGCATTCGGGGTCCATCGCGTCGGCCGCGGGCAGGGTGTCGGCGAGCGTGGTCAGGTGAGTGATCTCGCCCAGCGAGGTCAGGTAGTGCAGCAGTGAGAGCGGGTCCACGCCGTTCTTCAGCACGCCGGGGCCGAAGCGTACCGAGAGGTGCCAGGCGTCGGTAGTAACCACACCGCCGCCGGAGGTTTCGATGTGACGCTCGTCTTCAGCGGGCAGGCTGCCGCCGAGGAACTGGGCGGTCAGCGTCGCCAGCAGGGCGTCGCCGCGCGCCTGCACGGCGGCATCAGGCTGCGGCAGGCCGGCGGCGAGGACGTCGAGCAGCGCGCCGAGGTGGTCGCAGCATGCGAGCATCACCGTCGACAATTCGCCGCTCACCGGGATCTCGCCGTTACGCAGTTTGTCGAGGACGTTTTCGACCTTGTGCGTGAAGGCTTCGATGAAGCGGCATTCGACGACGCCGGCACCGCCCTTGATGGTGTGCGCGGCGCGGAAGAACTACAGATCCCGGATCAGTCGGTCTTTCCCGCCAACGCTCAGTCGGCTAAGCTCAGGAAGTTCATCCATCATTCAACATCAGCACAAGGCGTGCCCAGATCCTGCTGAGTAGTTACTCCTGATGATTCTGACGGGGATGCTGTAAACCTGCCGAACGTGGTTCTCATGCTGGTGGCAGTCAAGGGATTGATCGACGTCGGTGAACTGCGCGACGTGTGGCGGGTTGGCCGCTTCGAGTTCGGCGTCGCCATGGTGGCTTTTGCCGGCGTGCTGCTGCTCGGCATCCTGAAGGGGCTGATTGTCGCGGTGCGGGTCTCGATGTTGTTGCTCATACGGCGGGCAGCACACCCGCATGTGGCTTTCATTGGCCGCAACCCGGGCATCCGCATTTACTCCGTCATCGAGCGCAACGCGGTCTGGCAGCAAATCCGCTCGAACGCCGCACCGCTCGGCCTGGTGGTGAGCAACCTTTCCAGCTCACCCGTTGTCGATTGACCGGCGCACGCATGCTGGCGCAGCTGCACGGGGATCTCAAGGCCGCCGGGATTCGCCTGCGGCTGGTGGCGGCACATGCGGCCGTGCGCGACATCCTGCGCGCCGAAGGCCTTGAGGAAAGCATCGGCTACTTCGGCCGCAGGATCACGACGGCTGACGTCATCGACGAGTTTCAGGGCCATCCGGCAGGTGGGGCGGCCTGACCTCGTCACAGGCCTAGATCCGGCTCAGTAGTTCGGTCTTCTTGGCAGCAAACTCTTCGGCGCTGAGAATCCCCTTGGCGTGCAGGTCGGCCAGCCGCTCGATGAGCGCGAAGATGTCGCTCCCACCGCAGGACGGGTGCGCGCCGCGGGAATCCGAAGGCGGCGCTGACGAGGGGGCGGCGGCGGGGGGGGGAATGGCCGCAGCCTGGAGGTGGCCGTCCACCGCGACGACCGGCAGGCTGGCCACGTCCACCAGGCCGTACTGGCTGGAAAACGTCAGCGACCCGCCAAGGCCTTGCTGCTGCGAGAAACCGCCGATCTGATGATCGAGCGTATCGTAGATCGTCACCCGGCCGCCAAGCTCGATCGCTAGCCGGCGGGCCTGGGCGAAGTAGGCGTAGCGGACGCCGTTCTGCGCACCGGTGCTGGTCGGCCAGCGCAGGTCCCCGCCCCACCAATCACCGGCATCCCCGGCCGTGGGCGGCACGAACAGGCTCACCGGACCGACCGGCCCAGCGCCATCCTGTAGCTGTCGAGCGTCACTGAAGCTGCCGCCGAGCTGGCCGCTGTCGTGGCTCTGCTGTTGGCTGTAGCCGCCACCCTGGCTCTGCGATTGAAAGCTGCCTCCCCGAAGGAGGTCGGGCTCGCTGGCCAACAGGGCGGCGAGGTCATGACAGAGCCCGTCGACGCGGCCTTTCAGGGAATGGTTGAACATCTCGGACAGCATGGTCATGCCACCGCGCATCCATTGGCCGGCACCGCCGAATTCCGGGTGGTTGAACTGCGCCATGCTACCCCGAGCGTTGCTCACGGCGTCGAGCATGTGCAAGACCGCGGCCGGAGTGAAGGAATATCGCTGGGCCAGGTCATTGATTGCCTGCTGGCCGGTGGAGGAAAGAGCTCGCATCGAAACGGTTCCGAGTGATGGCAGGAGAGTCGAACTCTAGCGTGAACCACCCATCCTGTCTGCCCGGTTCTTTCATTGCTGGCACAGGTGAGCGGGGGGCCAGGAAAATTCATGACCGTTCGCATCCGGTAAACGCAACAATGTTGCGTTTGCAATGATTTTGTGTTTCCATGTCTGTCGTGAGACCTTCTCCCGCTTACGTCCTCTCGGCAATCCATGGCGCCACCCGCGACGCTGGCGCGGCGATGGCGGTTGCGTGTTTGCACGCTCGCCAGCGGCAGCAAATCGCTGGTCTGCCGCGATTCGACCATGCCACCGAGCCGTGGGCCGGGCGCACATGAACCCGCCCGCTCGGCATCGCCCGGCATCATCCACCCTGTCCAGGCAGCGGGCAACCGCGATGCTGCGCAATATTCTGGCGGTGGTCATGGCGCTCCTGTTGCTCGGCGTGCAGCACGAGGTGCAGTGGCACGACCTGAAGCATCTCGCCGAATGGCGGCAGGCCATGCAGGAAAAGGGGTTGCAGGACCCGGACAGCGATGCGCTCTGCGTCGAGTGTCTGTTGCTCGCTGCAGCGGCCAATGCCGCACCAGCAGGCCACCCGCCGCCGCTTGACCAAACGCTGGGCGACTTCGTCCTGGTCGACGCCTGCGCAGCCATCCGCCCGGCCGGCGTTCCCGCCTACTATTCCAGCCGCGCCCCACCTGTGCAACTCTGAACCGTCCGGTTTCGCCGCCCTCCGGGCCGGCGATGATCAACCACGTTTAGAGGATGCAGAAGCATGTCCAGATTCATTCAGGTATCCGGCGCATGCGCGCTGGCGCTGCTCGGCGCGCCCCCGGTATCTGCCGCCAGCGACGCCGAACTCGCCGAGATCCAGGCGCAGATACAGCAACTGAAACAAAGCTACGAAGCCCGCATCGAAGCCCTCGATCGCCGCTTGCAGGAGGCCGAGGCGAGGAGCGCCAAGGCCCCGGCGCCGGCCGCTTCGCCGGCGGCGGCCACCGTGGCGGCAGCTCCGGCGGCAACGCCAGCGGCCGTCAGCGCCAGCAACAGCGCCTTCAATCCCGCCATTTATGCCGTACTGCAGGGCGCTTACATCAACCAGTCGAAGGACCCGGACAAGTACGCGATCGCCGGTTTTGTCCCGAGCGGCGACATCGGCCCCGGCAAACGCGGCTTCAGCATCGCGGAATCGGAACTGGGATTCTCCGCCAACGTCGACCACAAGTTCTTCGGCAATCTGATCCTTGCACTGACGCCGGACAACAACGTCGAGGTCGAGGAAGCGTACGGCGTGTTCACGGCCCTGCCCGGTGGCGTGACGCCGAAGTTCGGTCGCTTCCTGTCGAGCGTCGGCTACCTCAACGATCAGCATCAGCATGCCTGGGATTTCTATGATGCGCCGCTGGTCTATCAGGCCTTTTTCGGAGGCCAGTTCAGGAACGACGGCCTGCAGGTGAAATGGCTTGCACCGACCGACACCTATCTGCAGTTCGGCGCCGAAGTCGGCGACGGATCGAGTTTCCCCGGCAGCGAACGCAGCAATGGCCGCAACGGCATCGGCGGTGGCGCGCTGCACGCGCATGTCGGTGGCGACATCGACGTCAGCAACAGTTGGCGCGCCGGTCTGTCGTGGCTCACGCTGCGACCGAACGAACGGACCCATACGGAAATCGACCGCAACGGCAATCCGGCCCAACTGGAATTCAGCGGCCGCAGTCAGGTCGCGATCGCCGATTTCGTCTGGAAGTACGCGCCCAACGGCAACGCTAAGGAAACCTACTTCAAGCTGCAGGGCGAGTACTTCTGGCGCAAGGAACGCGGCAACCTGCGCTACGACAGCGACGGCGCGCTCGGTCTGACCAATACGGCAAGGAATACCTCGCGGCAGAATGGTTTCTATGTGCAGGGGGTCTACCAGTTCATGCCCGAGTGGCGGGTGGGAGCGCGTTACGACCACCTCGATCCCGGACGTGTCGACTACGGCGGCAACGCCGCCTACCTGGGCGCTTCGTCGTTCAATCCGAAGCGCTACTCGCTGATGTTCGACTACACGCCGTCCGAGTTCAGCCGCTTTCGCATCCAGTATCAGCAGAGCAAGCTGCAACCCGACTTCACCGACAACATCCTGTTCGTCCAGTATATCCTGACGTTGGGCGCGCACGGTGCGCACAGTTACTGAGTGAGGAGAGGCCATGAAAAGGTATGTCAGGTCCTTTCTGGGCCTTGCGCTGACGCTTCTCGCCGTGCCGGGGCTGGCTGCGCTCAACGTTTTTGCCAGCGTCCCCGAATGGGCTGCCCTCGCCGAGGAACTCGGCGGCGACCAGGTGAAGGTCTACGCCGCGACGAACGCCTTGCAGGATCCGCACCACGTCGAAGCGAAACCCAGCCTGATCGCACGCG